>CAXIDD010000171.1:0-9421 GCA_964021975.1 uncultured Saprospirales bacterium
ATCCACTAAAAGACTGTTTTCCCCTTCAAAGCGGAATAAGTGAATGGCCCCTTCTTTAACTACATAGAAAAAAGCGTGTGTGTCAGCGCCCTGATCAAATAAAACCTCTTCTTCCGCTTTATAAATGATGGTGGCCTGTTTAGCAAGGGCTAAAACGTCCGCTTCACTCATGAATCGAAATGGTAAATGCAACATTAAAAAGTCGCAGATTCTTTGGGCTATACTTTGGCTCATAAATTAAGATTTGATACTTTTTTTAAACTCTCCCCTTTATATTGTATTATATATTTATTTAAATTTGTACTTAAGTAGTAAAATGTACTAACTTTACTCCACAAACTTCAAAATAGCAATGCCATGAAAACACATTTTAATAAAGATTTTCTGGAGGATTCTACGGAAACACTTCGCGCGATTGCCCACCCAATCCGTATTGCTATCATTGATCTTTTGTATAATAATGGGGCTATGACTGTCACGGATATTTATACAAAATTGACCATCGAACAAGCCATCGCTTCTCATCATTTACGCATTATGAAACATAAGAATGTGGTAAATGTAGAACGTGATGGCAAAAACTCCTTATATTCTCTTACCGATACGGATTTCTACGATATCGTAAAAACACTTACCAAGGTCCTTTAATAGTACAATTTTCTCAGCCTTTAAGATAATTCCTTAATAAGTCAAAGTCCCTGTGATTTATCATATGTTGGCATCTTTGTCTACACCCTTTTGATGACTTTTGTCAATATTCAATAAAAACCATGGTTTTTATTTTTAAACATCTATATATCTATATATATTGAATAATCATTGACTCTTAATGCATCTAAATATGAAACAAAGACTATCATTTTTGCTTCTCATTATATGGGTAGCCACCTGGCTTCCCAGTGAGCTCTATGCTCAAGAAGCCAGCGCTCCGGACAAAAAAGAACCAGCTTCTTATCAACCACTTACGCTAAAGTTATCAGAGGACGGTAGCAAGTATTTAAGATTCATTATGTGGCACCAAATTTGGGCCAGTACTAATAACCTTAGTGTAGAAGGTCAAAAAACACAAGTCAGTACAAGTATTCGAAGATCACGGTTGCTGGCTTACGCTCAAATATCGCCTCGGTTTTTAATTTTGACGCATTTCGGATTAAACAGCCTAACTACCAGTGGCCTTAGCCCCCTTGGCAATGGTAACAATTCCCAATTATTTTTACATGGTGCCTGGGGAGAATTTAAAATTAATAAGCAGCTCTACATTGGAGGAGGATTACATTACTGGAAAGGATTGACACGCTTATCAAGTGAAAGCACCCTTAACTTTATGACCCTAGATCAATCACGCCCATTTATTCACTGGCATTCTTTGGGAATTACAGACCAATTTGCAAGGCACCTAGGTGTTTACGCAAAGGGGCAAATTGGAAAGTTTGACTTCCGCTTGGCCATCAACAATCCAGGGCATAATCCACTCAATGCCGGCAATGGTTACGGTGAAAAAGCTACTTCCCTGACCTACAGTGGATTTGTGAATCCCAATGATCAAGGAGATCCTACTGGAAATACAATTGTAGAAGGCTATCTTCGAATGAATATATTTGATAAAGAATCTACTAAACTTCCGTATAATGTAGGCACCTATCTGGGTAAGAAAAAGGTACTTGCACTTGGCGCTGGTTTTTTCGCTCATCCTAATGGCATGTATAATACTGAGAATGGAAACCACGAAAATGTTTTCCATGGGGCTATCGATGCTTTTCTTGATCTACCAACTAAAGCTGGTGCTTTATCTGCTTATAGTTCTTTTATTGTTTTCGACTATGGCGAAAATTATGTTAGTCGTTGGGCTGGTACTGGTACCGCTTTTTATGGACACCTCGGCTACTATCTTAAACAAGCTAAAGTCATGCCCTACGTGGCACTTCAAAATTCCAAATACGAAGGTCTTACAGAAACCATTAATGCCTTAGATATTGGATTAAATTATTTCATCAATGGACACAATGCTAAGTTGACCTTGGAATACCATAGAATCAATAATGATCCCAGGGAAGGCGGCATGAATGATATGAGTCAAGTTAGATTACAAGCGCATATCTTTTTATAAGTTAAATATATAGTTATCTTTATATCAAAATAAATCAAATTATTCAAACTAAAACAAATATCTAATCATGAGTGATAAAAACATACAAGGCTACTGGCGTACCAACTTGCGGTATTTAGTAGTGTTATTAATTATTTGGTTTATAGCTTCTTATGGGGCTGGAATTTTATTTGCGGACACCTTGAATCAAATTGAAATTGGCGGCTTTAAGCTAGGATTCTGGTTTGCACAGCAGGGATCCATTTACATCTTTGTTATCCTGATTTTCATATATGTCTACTTAATGAATAAGTTGGATCGCAAGTATGATGTCCATGAAGAATAGGCTTCGCTTAATGAAATTTTAATCAAACATTTAAAGAAAAACCAAAGAATATGAGTGTTGAAATATGGAGTTATGCTATCGTATTAGCAACTTTCCTTTTATACATCGGTGTAGCCATTTGGGCCAGAGCAGGAAGCACCTCAGATTTTTATGTAGCAGGTGGTGGTGTCCATCCTGTAGTAAATGGTATGGCTACGGCAGCCGATTGGATGTCCGCCGCATCTTTTATCTCTATGGCTGGCTTGATCTCCTTTATGGGATATCAAGGTGCGCAATATTTAATGGGTTGGACAGGTGGATATGTTCTGCTGGCATTGTTACTTGCACCCTACCTCCGAAAATTTGGAAAATTTACGGTGCCTGACTTTATTGGAGAGCGCTATTACTCTCAGACTGCCAGAGTTGTTGCCGTAATTTGTGCCTTATTTGTTTCCTTCACCTACGTGGTTGGGCAAATGAAAGGAGTTGGAGTCGCCTTTAGTCGCTTTCTGAATGTGGACTACGAATGGGGGGTTGTCATTGGAGTAGGTATTGTTTTTTTCTATGCAGTTTTGGGCGGAATGAAAGGGATCACGTATACCCAGGTTGTTCAGTTCTGTGTCTTGATTTTTGCTTACATGGTACCGGCGGTATTTATTTCAATCATTATGGTAAATAACCCCTTCCCACAACTTGGGCTTGGAGGTAATTTAGAAGACGGTACCGCGCTGCTAGCAAAACTTGACCAATTATCAACGGATCTTGGCTTCAAGGAATATACGACCTCCAATCGAAGTAAAATAGATTTATTCTTTGTCACTGCAGCTCTAATGTTGGGTACGGCCGGTTTACCCCACGTAATTGTACGTTTCTTTACGGTACCCAAAGTGGCGGATGCCAGAAAATCAGCAGGTTATGCTTTGTTGTTTATTTCTTTACTCTACACGACGGCACCAGCTATTGCTGCTTTTGCCAGAACAAACTTATTAAATACCGTAGATAATAAAGCTTACGCCGAGATGCCCGAATGGTTTGGAAATTGGGAAAAAACGGGCTTGCTTTCCTTTGATGATAAAAATGGAGATGGTCTAATCCAATATTATAATGATGAAAACCCTGCCTTCGTAACTGCTACCGCAGAACCAAGAGGATGGAAAGGAAATGAATTGACCGTAGATCGGGACATCATTGTACTAGCCAATCCGGAAATTGCAAATTTACCAGCTTGGGTTATCGCTTTGGTTGTTGCTGGTGGTTTGGCAGCGGCGCTTTCGACGGCAGCGGGACTATTATTAGTTATCTCTTCCTCTATCTCTCATGATTTACTCAAAAATTGGCTAATCCCAGATATATCTTAGAAGAAAGAGTTAAGAGCAGCACGTATTTCGATCGCAGTTGCTGTAATCGTAGCTGGATACTTTGGTATAAATCCTCCTGGTTTTGTGGCTCAAGTTGTTGCTTTTGCTTTTGGTTTAGCAGCCGCTTCTTTCTTCCCTGCCATTGTTATGGGGATTTTTTCCAAGCGCATGAATATGCAAGGAGCAGTAGCGGGTATGATCACCGGTTTGATTTTCACGGGTGCTTATATATGGTATTTCAAATACGGCGGTGGTACACCTGACCAGTACCTGTTTGATATTTCACCAGAAGGAATTGGTACACTTGGGATGCTGCTCAACTTTGTAGTCGCCTTAACGGTCATGCGGCTCACCCCTGCACCTCCACAAGAAGTTCAAGATATGGTAGAGGATATTCGGATTCCACGTGGCGCTGGTTCAGCAAGTGATCATTAATTGGTAATTATTGAATTATAGATGTGGTGAATTGTTGATTTTCATAAAACCAACAATTCACCGCCTCAATTGGCTCAAAAATCATCAATAACAAATTTCAAAAGCCAAACCTGTCTACTGCAGGTAGATTCAAATAACTTCTCAAAACTTTAAAAAATGCAAAGACTTCAATTAAATACCTTTTGGTCTAATATTTTTGTAGTAACTTATATTTTAGGGACCATGTACGTCCGTTTTTTAATCGAGCCTCAATTGAACGGGAATGTATTGGTTTCTGTAGCCTTAGGTTTATTTGCTTTAATATTTTTATGGGCCTTAAGCAAAAGCAAATGTATTAAGCCTTCTTTTTGGTAACTAATTTTGAACAGACTCTAATTCACAAGTAAAACATTATGCCCACTTCTTTAAAATGGAAATTGTTTGGATTGTTTTTTATGGGCATAGTACTGTTCAACTTTCCTATCCTCAAACTATTTGCTCTAAATAAGTTAATATTGGGTATTCCAGCCCTCTTGTTTTACTTACTAGTGATCTGGGTAGCTTATATTTTTATTTTGAAAAAAATAGTAGATTCTCCAGCTGAAAAGAAGTCGAATCAGGATTTATGAGTGCCACCTTAATTATCATTACCGCTGTAGCCTATCTTTTACTGCTCTTTTTAATTGCAGCCTACCTCGGTAGTGAACGTGGTAAACAACTGGTTAACAATCCTTATGTTTATGCCTTGTCTTTAGGGGTATTTTGTACGGCTTGGACTTTTTATGGCAGTGTAGGCCGAGCAGCCATTGATGGCATTGGCTTTCTACCTATCTATATCGGTCCTACCCTACTTGCACCAATTTGGATCATCATTCTCCGAAAAATTATTTTAATCAGTAATCAGCAACGTAGTACTTCAATAGCGGATTTTATTTCTTCCCGTTATGGTAAAAGTACAACCTTAGGTGCAATGACGGCTCTGATCTCTATGCTAGCGATCATCCCTTATATTTCTATTCAGCTTAAGGCAATCGCCAATAGTTACTACCTTTTAAAAGGAGAAAATTCGCCTTATGATGGATCACAAACGCTACCTATACATTTAGATTCTGCTTGGTATATAAGTATTGCTTTGGCCATCTTTATCATCCTTTTTGGAACTAGAAAACTAGATCCAAATGAAAAGCACGAAGGACTAATTGGAGTTATAGCTTTTAAGTCCATTCTAAAATTAGCTGCATTTTTAGCGGTTGGACTATACGTAAGCTTTGGACTTTTTAATGGCTTTGGTGATTTATTTAGTCAAGCTTCCAATCAAGCTCAATTACAAAAATTATTTACATTTTCAAGCGAAAACTTACAAGGCTATCAATGGTTCTGGCTAAATTTATTGGCCATGTTTGCCCTTCTTTTATTGCCGCGACAGTTTCATGTCGCCGTGGTAGAAAACACCAATGCAGATTTCATTCGTAAAGCAAGCTGGGCATTTCCACTTTATTTATTGCTCATTAATATTTTTGTGATTCCAATTGCTTTGGGTGGTTTACTCCAATTCCCTGATGGTAGTGTAATGCCTGACACCTTTGTTCTAAGCCTTCCTTTAGCTGCAGGTAAGTCTTATTTAGCTTTATTCGTAGCGCTAGGTGGTTTTTCTGCCGCCATTAGTATGGTTATGGTTTCGGTTATTGCCTTAAGTATTATGTTGAGCAACAATCTTGTGTTACCCCTATTTTTGAGGTCTACACTATTTTCTGGTGCCTTCACTGGAGATTTAACAAAAGCATTAATTGTGATCCGCCGTGGAAGTATCCTATTAATTCTTTTGCTGGCTTACCTTTATTTCAGGTCTATAGGCCAAGCCTATTCTCTAGTTTCAATTGGATTAATTTCCTTTGTAGGCATCGCCCAATTTGCCCCCGCTTTGTTTGGTGGCTTATATTGGAAAGGGGCAACTAAGAAAGGAGCAATAAGCGGTTTGGTTTTAGGATTTTTAATTTGGAGCTTCACCTTAGCATTACCGTCCTTATGGGAGTCCAATACCACAAATATTCAATTTTTAGAGAAAGGTTTTTTGGGTATGCCTTTTTTAAAACCCTACGCTTTATTTGGAATGTCAGAACCGAGTCCAGTAGTACATGCTGCCTTTTGGAGTTTGCTGCTTAATTCAGGTATCTTTTTTCTGGTTTCGCTCTACACCAAACCTGATGCCATAGAACTTAGTCAAGCCGATTTATTCGTAGATATTCACAAATATCACTCCGACCAAGAACTACAAAATTTACGGAAAAGGAAAGCGAAAATAACCGATATACGGCGTTTACTAATTCGATTTATAGGTCCTGTACGCACTAGTGAAATCTTCACTTATTATGAGAACCGAAACTACCTCAAACTATCTGAGCAAGAATTTGGCCGAACAGATTTGGTCAACTTAGCCGAAAAGCATCTTGCTGGTGCCATTGGAGCTGCATCTGCAAAAGTGCTCATTGGTACAATTACCAAAGAGGAACCAATTAGTTTGGAAGAAATGTTTGTAGTATTAGAGCAGACACAGGAAATCATCCGTTACAGCAAAGCTCTCGAACGCAAGTCAAAAGAGCTGGAAGCGACTACCAATCAACTCCGCTCAGCAAACGAACAATTAAAGGAATTAGAAAGACTTAAAGCCGATTTTATCACCACGGTAACACACGAGTTGCGTACGCCCATAACCTCTATCAAGTCTATCGCAAAAATCCTTGCAGATAATCCTGATCTAAAAACAGAACAACAGGATGAGTTTCTTAAAGTCCTTGTACTTGAATCCGAACGGATTGCTCGTTTGATTAATCAAGTATTAGATCTTGAGAAAATCCAAACGCCCAAAAAGAATCAATTTGAGCCCATTGATTTTTCAAAAGTCGTCACAACCGCCTATAACAATTTACAAATATTGGCTAAGGAAAAAAGCATTACTTATGAATTAAAATTAACAGCCAATTTTCCTCTCGTTTTAGGTGATTCCGATCACCTTCAGCAGGTAGTCATTAACCTTATATCAAATGCCATCAAATTTTGTCCAACAGCAGGCGGTACAATAAACATTGGATTGACAGAAGACGCTCAGCAACTATTTTTAAGTATCCAGGATAATGGCGTCGGAATCTCAGTAGACCAGCAATCCTTTATTTTTGAGCGTTTCACTCAGGTAAGCAATCATCGTAAAGGAAAACCCAAAGGAAGTGGCTTAGGATTATACATCAGTAGGAGCATTATTACCAACCACCAAGGTACTTTAACCGTAGATTCTGAAGAAGGGAAAGGAGCAACTTTTCACGTAACGCTCCCCAAATTTTTGGTACCTCTTGATGCTTTGACTTATCAATAATTCGGTGACTTTTGTCAATTACAAATAAATAAACCTATATATGATTCCTTATTTTAAAGAAAATAAGTACCTTCCATTCAACCCTTTTAAATCCAATTAAATGAGTTTAAATAAAGTCCAAAAAAAGGTCTTAATTGTTGATGATGAGCCGCACATCCGGATGGCACTAAGTTTTTTGGTACAAAAAGAAGGTTACCAGGTAGCTCAAGCCGAAAATGGTAAAGCAGCGGTACAAATACTCAAAGAATTCACGCCAGATGTAGCTATTCTTGACGTAATGATGCCTGAAATGGACGGTTTGAGCCTAGCTAAATACATCCGTAATACCGCCAATTTGAACCGTACAGCTATTATTTTCTTAACCGCTAAAGGGACACAAGATGATCGCTTTGAAGGTTATCAAACTGGAGCTGAGGTTTATTTGACTAAACCTTTTGAAAATGAGCATTTGATAAACACGCTCAATGAAGTTGTCCAATTCGGATAATTTTTTTACTTTTAACAAATAATAATCTAAATATCTATATATAATATAAAACCAATGGCAAAACTAATTAACTCCTTCGCTGCTTATCAGGAAGCTTATAAAAATAGTGTAGAAGCTCCGGAAGCTTTCTGGGCATCAGAAGCAGAAACCTTCACCTGGCAAAAAAAATGGACTAAAACCCTAGATTGGGACTTTAAAAAGCCCAGTATCAACTGGTTTGTAGGAGGGAAAATGAATATTACCGAGAATTGCTTGGACCGGCATCTAGCTACTAAAGGCGATCAAGTTGCCATTCTTTGGGAACCAAATGATCCTAATCAAGCAGCTCAAAAAATAACTTATAAAGCCTTACATACAGCAGTCTGTAAAACAGCCAATGCATTGAAGGCCAATGGTGTCCAAAAAGGTGATCGGGTATGCTTTTATATGCCTATGGTTCCTGAATTGGCAATTGCGGTCCTAGCCTGCGCACGCATTGGAGCGATCCACTCTGTTGTTTTTGCCGGATTCTCTGCACAAGCATTAGCAGATCGTGTAAATGATGCTACCTGTAAAATGATTATTTGCTCAGATTTCAACAATCGTGGTGCCAAACATATCCCCGTTAAAAAAGTGGTTGATGATGCTATGGCTCTAGGATGCCCCAGTATTGAAACTATTCTTGTGCACCAAAATACGGGCACCGAAATTCCTATGACCGAAGGGAGAGACAAATGGTGGCACGAGGAGGTGACACCTCAATCCCCTGATTGCCCCGCCGAACCAATGGATGCAGAAGATATGCTGTTTATCCTTTATACTTCAGGATCGACTGGCAAACCGAAGGGCGTGGTACATACCTGCGGGGGCTATATGGTTTATACCAATTATTCTTTTAAAAATGTTTTCCAATATAAAGAAGGAGATGTTTATTGGTGTACGGCTGATATTGGCTGGATCACCGGTCACTCCTATATTGTGTATGGTCCTTTATTAGCAGGAGCAACTACCATGATGTTTGAAGGTGTACCTACCTATCCAGATGCTGGAAGATTCTGGGAAATATGTGAAAAACATAAAGTCAACCAATTTTATACCGCCCCGACTGCCATTCGTGCATTAATGGCACACGGCGATGAATACGTCAATAAATATGACTTGAGTTCCATCAAGTTACTCGGAAGTGTCGGCGAACCCATCAACGAAGAAGCTTGGCAATGGTATTATAAAACCGTTGGGAAAGAGAATTCCCCAATTGTAGATACCTGGTGGCAAACCGAGACCGGTGGCATAATGATTTCTGGCATTGGTGGACATAGTCCTATGAAACCCGCCCATGCGGGCTACCCTCTACCTGGCATTCAACCCTGTCTGATGACTGCCGAAGGAGAGGAAATTGAAGGCA
>CAXIDD010000172.1:0-9350 GCA_964021975.1 uncultured Saprospirales bacterium
TCGGCAGGAAGGGGAACTCAAGGTCCGGCAAACCGCCCGGGAAATCGGAAGCGGCCGCGCATGTTCTGGGGTGGGGGTCTGTGCATTGTCGGCCATCGGTGCGGTGCCCAGATCAAATACGCGCCCCGGATTTAGCAGGTTCTTTGGGTCCATCGTCTGCTTGAGCGCGCGCATCAGCGCCAGCTCGGCGGCGCTGCGGCTTTGCGCCAGATAATCCCGTTTCAACAACCCGATGCCATGTTCCGCCGAGATGGAGCCGCCAACTTCACCGACCCAGCCATAGATGATTTCCTGAATTGTATCTCTCGGTTGCGGCCCTTCCTTCAGTGACTTTGCCACCAGATGCAGATTGCCATCGGCAAGGTGGCCGCCGATGAACAACCGGACGTCGCCCAACGCAGCCTGCAGCCGGCTCAGCAATTCGCTTTCAATCACCTTCATATCCGCAACCGACAGGCTGATATCAAATCCGACGGACGGCTGCTGTTTGCCCATGGCATGCGCCATCCCGTCGCGCACGTCCCACAGCGCATCAATCTCGGCGTTTGAGCGCGACAGGACCGCGTCGACAATTAGGTCGTTCTCCAGCGCCTGACCCAGGCAGGTTTCGAATTTTTCGGTGTCATGAGCCGCGTCTGATCCCATCATTTCGACCAGAACATAAAATGCGTGACCTTCGGGGATCGGGGCTTTGATCCCAGCAACATCGGACAATACGGCAGCGTAGGTTTTTGCCCAAAGCACCTCGAACGCGCTTAGATCTGCCCCGAGGCCTGTCCGCATATGGGCCATAAGATCAGCGACAGCGTCGAAACTGTCAGCGGCGCAAAAGGCCACGACTTGCGTTTTAGGTTTCGGATACAGGCGCAGGGTCGCACGGGTGATCAAGCCCAGCGTACCCTCGCTGCCGATAAACATCTGTTTCAGATCATACCCGGTGTTGTTTTTCATAAATCCGTTCAGGCTGTTGATCACCGTGCCGTCCGCCAGAACCGCCTCGACCCCCAGCGTCAGATCACGTGTCATGCCATAGCGGATGACGCGGTTGCCACCCGCATTTGTCGACAGGTTGCCGCCAATGGTACAGGATCCGCGCGCGCCCAGATCAAGCGGATAAACCATACCGGCAGCGTCCGCCGCTTCCTGAACAACTTGCAAGGGCGTGCCCGCCAGAACTGTGATTGTGCCGGCCTTGGTGTCGATGCTTTCGATGCCGTTCATCCGCTCCATGGTGATGACCACTTCGTTGTGCTGGGGGCGTGCACCTGTGACCAGACCCGTCAATCCGCCTTGCACAACAACGGGTTGCGCTGTGTCGTGGCAGACCTTCATGATTTGCGACAACTCCGCCGTCGAGGCAGGGCGCAGCACCACGTCTGGGCATACTTCGCCCAATCCGCGCGGGTCCGTGTAATAGCCTTCGTGAACATCCGCACCGGTGACAATCCCCTTATCGCCAAGAATACGGTGCAGATGTTCTAATTTTTTCTTTTGGATTGCTTCTAATCCGAAAAAGGTAAAAAATATTTCAGACTCGATGCCTTCCATTCTTGCACCATTAGCCATGACAAAAGCAGCATAAGCATTTTCTATCGTTGCTTTTGATAAGATAAAAAGCATTTTTTTGACTTTGGTAGACATATTTTATAGTTTAAAAGTTAGATAAAAATTGCTTCTACCCATTATTAAATACAGCTTTTCGGTTTGGGTATACCCGCAATAAGGGTTGCCTTTTTCAAGGGACCGCCGGGAAACAGGCTATAGAATTCTTTAACATTGATTACGCCACTTTTTTTAATACCCCGAATAGACAAAGGCTCTTCTTTTTGGTACTTATCATGGATATAATCAATTACTTCCCAGTGTCTGTTTGTTAGATCGATTTCACATTCGGCCGCAAGCGTTTTGCCTATCTCTTTATCCCATTGGGTAAAATCGGTTAAATAGCCTTCTTGATTTACGTCTATTTCTCTATTTGCTATCATCTTTTTCATAGTGATGTATTTTGGTTTGATAAATAAATATGTCCCTTATTGGACGGCTTCGAAGTGTTTTCCTTTTTCCGACATCGTCGCCGACACAAAAGGTATATGAATGCCCTTGATGAGCATATTCCAGTAAACCCATCGAAAGGCCATTTTACCCATATGATTGGTTCTACTTTCTTGTAACAATTTTAATGGGCCCACTCCTGGGAAAGGAAAGGTACCTTCTACGGGTTCGTGGGTGTAGTTAAAGTCTATTAGAATGGCTTTACCACCACCTGTCTCAATAAAACAATTGGCATGACCATCAAATTCTTCTTTTAGCTCTTTGCCATCAATAAATCGCAGGATATTTTCAGTTAAAATTTCTGCTTCAAAATGCGCTACGGAACCAGCTTTTGAGGCCGGTAAATTGGTCGCATCACCGATGGCAAAAATATTTTCGTGCGCTTTACTCTGTAGGGTTGCTTTATGGGTCGGAATGTAATTGAGGTCATCTCCCAATCCTGATCGTTCTAATAAAGCATCTCCCATATTGGTAGGAACGGTGACCAACAAATCATAATCTACTTCTACGTCTGCATAATCGATGATTTTATTATGCTCATAGTCCACACGTTCGATATTGAAGTTGGTGACTTCTTTGATGTTTTTTTCTTTCAACAAATGATGCAAGGCCTGAGTAGCTTTGGGTTTGGTAAATGCACCGTCTAAAGGCGTCACAAAAGTAATGTCGACCTTATCGCGTATACCTTTATGTTTGAAGTAAGAATCTGCTAAAAATGCGAATTCTAAAGGGGCCACCGGACATTTAATGGGCATTTCTGAGATATGGACCACTAATTTTCCACCTTTCCATTCGCGTAGTTTATTTCTCAATGCCTTTGCCCCTTCGTAGGTATAAAAATCAAAAATACTTTGATACCATTCTGGGCCATCCATGCCTTCTATTTCCTCTGGTGCGATGTTGGTTCCTGTTGCTACGATGAGAATATCATAGGCCAAAACAGTCCCATTTTCAAGGTTTACCTTATTTTCTTCGGGAAGGATAAGGTCTATTTTTTCATTGATGTAATTCACCTTTTTAGGAATGAATTTTTTACCATTTTTCTTAACCTGCTTTGTCGTGTAGATATCAAATGGTAAGAACAAAAAACCCGGCTGGTAGTAATGGGTTTTGTGTTGATCTACAATCGTAATGGTCCAGTCATCTTTGGGTAGTTTACCGACTAAATGATTGGCCATCATGGTTCCTGCTGTTCCTGCTCCTAATATCACTAAGTTTCTCATATTCGATTAAGTTTGTGATAAATTTAGGGGATTCAAGATTCAGCCAACCTGATAAAACTCATAAAGGGACCATGATAAAACTCATACAATCAAAGACTTAAGTATATAGTAGCTTAGGAGGTAATAAAATACTATTACTTAAGAGAGGAGAAATGTAGAAGTTGAGAAGCCCTTCTACACTTCTACCCTTAGCGTATTCAAGATTACTTTATTAGGTCTATAGCTACCCATTTTAGTTGGATATAGACACTTCTATTGATTGTTTTTTTTAGCCTGTTTTTTAAAATACTTTTTAAAAGGCCAACTGTACTGGAGCGCTTTCATATTCTCATCAAATTTTTGCGTCCCGTTTTCTAAATTAAACATGGTACCTTGCAAATCTTGAGCGAGTGTCGAATCTGATAAAAGCAGGTTTACTAAGCCCTCATTTTGTTCCAGGTTTTGGAGCAAAGCTTCTACGGTTCTCCCCGCACTGGCCATGGCAATCGAGAGGGTTTGTAAACTATCCAAAATTGGTACTGTTTTTACGCTAAGTAGTGTATCCAGGTTATTACTTATTCCTGCTATTTGGCTTTTTAGACTAGTATCCCTTAAAAGGTATTCCAAGTTACCGGAGCCCTCTGTCAGTTGGGTAGTAAACCCGGCCAATTGTTCAGAAGCTGTACCAATCTGAGCACTCATTTTCTCTAGGTTAACTAGGGTGGCTTGTAAATTTCGCCCCATTTGATCATCATTGATCAATCTAGAAAAACTCCCCTGTCCTTCATTGAGCTTTTGACTAATTTCCAATAATTGCTCCGTAATCAAGATAATATTGGTATTGGTTGCCGATAGTTGATTCACCATTTCATTTACTTCTACTGACTTTTTAGTCCCCAGAAAATCTTGAGCTTTTATCATTGGTGCCGGTCCACTTACTGGAGTAATATTCAACAACATATTGCCCACTAAACCACTAGAACCAACCGATACCAGTGCATTATTTTTCAAAAAGTCTTTGACCGAATGCTCCACGGCCATTTTCACTCTAATGGTCGTATCATTAACAATGGTAATGTCATCAACTGTTCCGATTTTTATACCAGAATACAATACATTATTACCTGTTCTTAGCCCCTTTACATCTTTAAAATCTACGTATAAAGCCAAGGCATCTCCAAAAACGCCTTGACGATTACTTATCCGGTATAAACCATAAGTAAAGAGTAGGAAGGCCACCACGATAAATAGGCCCAGCTTTACAGTATTATTAGTGTGCTTTGTCATGTCAGCGATTTTGGACTTCTTTAAAAAATGCTTTGACTTTTGGATCATCAGATTGAGAAAGCGAATGGTAAGTACCCTCTGCATAATTGATCCCATCTTGTAGAATAACCATCCGGTTGGAGATCACCCGTGCGCAATCCATATCATGCGTAATAATTAAAGAAGCAGTATCATAGTCTTTTTGAATTTGTAGGATGAGCTGGATAATCTCATTGGCAGTAATGGGATCTAAGCCCGTTGTTGGTTCATCATAAAGGATAATTCTCGGTTTTAGAATTAGGGTGCGGGCTAAGGCAACTCGGCGTTTCATACCACCAGAAAGCTCAGCAGGCATTAAATCAATAGCGTGTTCTAAGCCTACGTTTCTCAAAGCATCCCGGATTAATTGTTCTTCGTTGGCACCTAATTTACGTTCCGGATGCCGCCGTAGGGGAAACTGAAGGTTTTCACGCACCGTCATGGAATCGTATAGAGCGCTCCCCTGGAATAAAAAACCAACTTCGGTGCGGATATAATCTAAGTCTGATTGGCTCAATTCCGGGATGGACTTTCCCAGTACCAGTACCTCTCCTTCATCGACGTCGAGGAGTCCGACCAAACATTTGATCAAGACCGATTTTCCAGAGCCCGATTTTCCTAGAATCACTACATTTTCGTGTGGAAATAGCTGGAGATTAACGCCCCTCAAGACTTGATTGGTCCCAAAGCTTTTTTTGACATTTCTAAGCTCAACTAAGACCTCCGAGCTGGAAGTTGAATCTAATGGTTCGCTATGTAAATTTATTTTTTTCATAAACTCAGCAAATAATTTATCGTATAGCTGATAAAAGAAAAGTAGTTAAATCGAATAAAAAATATCCGCTAGGAGTACCGCCATGAAATCCACCACAAATAATAAAAGGCTGGCCAGTACAACGGCCGTATTAGCAGCTTTCCCAACACCTTGAGTTCCTTTTTTAGAAAAATATCCTTTATAACAACCGACAACACCAATCACCAAACCAAAAAAGAAAGATTTGAAGGTAGCCGGCATTAAATCACCAATAGCCATAGCCCCAAAAGCACGGCTAAAAAAGAGGGTTAAGCTGACTTGTCCTTTGGTAGATTCGATTAGAAAAGAGCCCATTAAACCTACTGCATCTGCCAGAATAATTAAAAAAGGTAACATCAGAATACAGGCCCAGATACGAGTCACCACTAAGTATTTAAATGGGTTGGTTCCGGACACTTCCATGGCATCTATTTGTTCGGTCACTTTCATAGACCCAAGCTCGGCACCAATACTCGAACCAATTTTACCCGCACAAATCAAGGCCGTTACCATCGGGCCAATTTCTCGGACGAAGGCAATCCCTACCATATTGGGCATATAAGAAACAGCGCCAAACTCAATCATCGTTGGTCGCACCTGTAAGGTTAGTACAACCCCCATGATAAATCCCGTAGCGCAGACTAAAAAAATAGAATTATAGCCAATTACATAACACTGATGTAAAAGCTCCCGCCACTCAAAAGGACGTCGAAAAGCTTCTTTAAAAAAGCGACCAGCAAAGCTGGATAAACGGCCAGTCTCTTCAAAGAAATCGCGTAATTGAAGCTGAATTCTATGCATCTCTTTATTTTAGAACAAGGAATTCCCACGCTAAAGACTAGCGCATGGAATTCGCCTTTTATCTAAAATAACTGGATATTGTGGGTATAGAAGTGATATTCGTCAGCTGTAGGTATGATATGAATCAGGGATTGATTTGAGTCTTTTAGAAGCTGCCTTAAAACCTCCATCCCAATTAACTTTTAAACAGCTTTGTCATCAAACCCGCGATATAGTCCCCCACAAAGTTCTCAATCAAAGTCAGCAAGGCAGTCAGATTTTCGTAGTTGGGTTTCCCATCATCATTGATAACGCCTGAATCAGGGATCACACCAACATCGTGCAAATAAAGCGCACTAAAAAGTATTAAGAAATACAAGCCAAAGAAAAATCGTGCAGAACTACGTATTGGCGGTGCTCGATACAGAGATAAAATGTTCTATGACGCAAATAAAATTGAATATTACTGGAGTAATACGGTGTACTATTCAGAATTAATTAGGGGCTTTTCATGGGTTTAAAAATAATGATAAAGTAACACGATTTCATCACGAAAAAACAAATGTATTTTCATGTCGATGCATCAAAGGTTAACTCGCTGAATAACACATCCAAAGATTACCAAATTTCCTGTTCCTGCTCGCCCCCGTACTTCTTAACTATTTTTTTTTTTCATAGCGGGTTTTTCCCGAATTTATTCTTCTAGAAAGTCTTCATAATCGTCAGGATTGAGGGAGGGCAAAAGTATGGATCTATCATTTATCACAAAAAAAGAGTACCTGTTAAGGTACTCTCGCTAAAGGTAATCTATTAAATATACCTTATAAGTCTCCCCATAATGAATTTATGGCGAAACTTATAAAGTACTTATAGAAGACTTATTACTTAGATATTACCATTTTCCTAGTGGCAACATAATTAAGTCCATCTTTAGCTATAGCACTGATCTTATAAATATAAATACCACTGTTTAGATCTGAACCATTAAAGTTAAATTGAAAGGTACCTGCAACTAATCCTTTTTTAGTCGCCCCAAATACTCTTTGGCCAGTAAGGTTGTATACAGCAAATGTAACATCTGCTGGCTGTTTTAAACCAAATTTGACAGTAGTAGTTTCTTTAAATGGATTTGGAAAGTTTCCTGTTAAAAATAATTGATTTGGATCCACTAGTTCCTTAGTTGAAGTAGCTAATTCAGTTAGGAGTGGCGTATTATCCATAGTAATAGGATCGTAATAAACTGTAGCATTTACCATTGAATCCCTAAGCGCCGCGATATAGGTATCTCTGTTAGTTACATAGTCTGCTTTTTTCTCAGGGTACCAGTTTAAGTCACCAAGAGGTAATCCGTCACTACCTGCAGTTTGCAAAGCTGTATTTGAGTAGGTCAAATCAAATACTGGTGGCCAGCTAAGAACAGGAAAACCATCGTCACCGTATGCAATTGGTGCCTGGATTCTCCAATCAGGCCATATCCTGTTTTCATCAGTACTATAGTGAAGAGTAAGATAATCAGTTATTCTTGAAGCATTATCAGCAAGCGTTGTGAATCCAGGATCTATTTGAGCGTAATTTGCACCAATTCTATAGTTATCATCTGTCACAATAAATGAATCCACATCAGGATGCTCCCACAAAAGGCTGGCAGAAAGAGAATCCCCTGAATTGGTGTCAAACCAGTCGGAAATCGCTTGTGGGCGATAAAGTAGGTTTTGACCTTGATACAATGAAATGCTATCTAAGCGGTCTTTTGCTTCACCAAAGAAATTGTTTCCTGTGAAATAAGTAGCATAGTTATCATCTGGCGAAGTATGATTTTCAGTTCTATGTCCTAAAAAATGGTAATTATAGTATATATTATTTGCTGAAATTACTTCTAAAGCACGCTGTTCTTCGGCAGATACCATTTGGTTAACAACTGTATTATGGTTAAAATGGATTTTTCCAGCGAAGAAAGGACCACCATTTGTAAGCAAACGGGAACAGTTATAAATCGTATTGTTTTCGAAAATCGTTTGGGCAGGAGCTTGATCCAAACGCACAGGGAAGCCACCCCATTGAGAAAATTCGCGACGAGTACCATTAAGGAAAATACTATTAGTCACACTTAAAGTGTCTGCTGTTTGGCTCTGGACTCTTAGTGCAAAATCCCTCCAGGTCGAAATAACACAGTTATCTACTATTAAACTAGAACCGTTTGCATTATTAATAAAGACTCTTCCAGGCCTTTTAGTAGGTTCAGGATTCTGTCCACTTAATATAAGGTTCTTGAGTGTGAGCTTTCCTCCTTCATCGATTTGAAAGAATTGTCTTTGATTACCATCGTCTCCTTGTGTATTCAATAGCACTGGTGGATTTACCATATCCATTATCCAAGTTCCTTCTGGTCCTTGGATTGTAATATCGAATTTCAAATCTATACGGCCGTCAAAAGCATAATACTTACCAGCCTCTACCGTATAAACACCGGGACCAGTTATCTGAGTGTTTACAAATTCATCTGTACTAAGTGCTGTTTGTGCATTTAAGACTGGGAACAATCCCAAAATCATAATTAATAAGGTAAATGTTCTTTTCATCATTATTTGTTTTTTTTGTTTAAGCTGTTTATATATTTATTTGTGGAAGCGAGAAAATCCTCAAATCCAATTATATTTATTAATTAGGTGTTTTATGAAATGAATAGCGGAGACCTAAATCCACTGTCCTACCATAATATTGTAAGGAAGAAAGTTTCTCTAATTCGCTAACAAATGAACGATCAGGCGTATTAGTAAGATTTCTGAGATTCAGATACACCTGGAGTCCTCCTTCAAGCCATGGTAGTTTTTGGTAAGCTGTAAGATCCCAACGTTTATAGCTATCCGTAAAAGAATCTAACTCATCATAAGTTCTATTTATACCTCTCAGAACGTTGTCCGTATATACATATGATAAGCGTGCTGAAAAACCACCGATATCATATCCAAACGTAAAATTGAATATATCATCTGGTTGATTTGGCATCCTACCAGTTCGAATAGTATCAATTAATATTGTTTTAGCGAATGGACCCGTTCCTTCTTTTCTAGCTGTTTGCAATGGATAGGCAGTCTGAGAATTAATATGAGTATAATTAGCGTTCAAGACAATGCCTTTAAGGAATGACGGTGCATACCATAGATTGTGTTGCCAATCCACTTCAAATCCTTTTACAGTAGCGGTAGCATCTAAATTAA
>CAXIDD010000173.1:0-9280 GCA_964021975.1 uncultured Saprospirales bacterium
TCCATATTTTTTTCATAGAAAGTTATTTTATTTCAATACGTAATAAAACCTAAATTTAATATGAAGATCAGCTGTTTTATTAAATTTTTAACCAAAATTCTTCCTTTCACAAGTATTAGAAGCTTCTTAAATCAGTAAATCAAATAACATACTACTGTCATTGAGGGTCTGATAATTGATCTTTTGCTCTTCCATACGATGGATCAAGGCTTCATAATCTTCCTTTTTTCTTACCTGAATGCCAACTAAAGCGGGACCGCTTTCTCGATTGTGTTTTTTGGTATATTCGAAATAAGTGATGTCATCATTGGGTCCAAGAATATTATTTAAAAAATCACGGAGCGCACCGGTTCTTTGGGGAAAACGGATTATGAAATAATGTTTTAGTCCTTCATATAATAAAGCACGTTCTTTGATCTCTTCTGTACGGGTAATGTCATTATTGCCACCCCCGATTACACAAACAACCCTTTTGCCTTTGATTTCTGCCCTCATTTGATCTAAGGCAGCAATACTCAAGGCACCTGCAGGCTCTACGACCAAACCTTCTTCATTGTATAACTGAAGGATGGTACTACATACTTTTCCCTCATCGACTAAAAGTACTTTTTCTACAATTTGATTGGCCATTTTAAAGGTCAAATCACCTACTTTTTTAACAGCCGCACCGTCTACGAAGCTGTCTATTTGATCCAATTCAATGACTTCACCTGCTTCAATTGACCGGTACATGGCTGGAGCTCCGGCAGGTTCGACTCCAATTATTTTGGTGTTGGGGCTTATGTTTTTAAAATAGCTACCTAGTCCAGAGATCAATCCTCCTCCTCCAATCGCGGCGAAAATGTAATCAATTTGCTTGTCACAATCTTCCAGTATTTCCAGTCCAACCGTTCCCTGACCTTCAATAACTTTAATGTCATTAAAAGGATGAATAAAGCTTTTTCCATTGGTTTCAGCATCTAGTTTTGCCTCCGCATAAGCATCGTCAAAAGTATCGCCGATTAAAATCACCTCTACGTATTCTTTACCGAAAAGCTTGACCTTGTTTACCTTTTGCATAGGCGTTACACTTGGCATGTAAACTTTACCATGCGTTTTGAGTTTCCGGCAAGCTAGAGCTACACCTTGTGCATGATTCCCTGCACTGGCACATACGACACCATTTTGTAGTTGTATTTCGCTCAAGGATGCCATCTTGTTGTAAGCACCACGAATCTTGTAGGATCGAACTACTTGCAAATCTTCTCTTTTGAGAAAAATCTCACAATCAAAATGCTCAGATAAGCCGTAATTCTCCATAAGTGGAGTAGTATCTGCTACATTTTTTAATCGCATTTTGGCTTTGTAAATGTTTTCTACGGTAGCCAAATTAGTTGTGGAGCTTACTTTATTTTTTATCATAATACCTTGCTATGTATATATAATTCAGGGAACACGCATTGCGAGTTCCCTGAAGAACGGCTTTTCAGCCTAGTAACGATCACCATGAAGGTGCTCTTATAAGAATTGTAGCTTATTTAGATTCTGGACGTAGACCACGTACCGTTTTCCCAGCTTGCCACATTTCACTATCTCTTAATTCTTTCAGTTCTACTTCCAGCTTATCGCGGTAGTCTTCTTGACTATTAGAATCAATAGAACGTTGAGCTTCCTCACCACTTGCAACACTATCGTATAGATCTTCAAATACAGGGGATACTGCATCGCGGAATTTTTTCCACCAATCCAATGCACCACGTTGAGCCGTTGTAGAACAGTTGGCGTACATCCAATCCATACCGTTTTCAGCAACCAATGGCATCAAACTCTGGGTCAATTCTTCTACCGTTTCATTAAATGCCTCGGAAGGACTATGTCCTCTGCGGCGTAAACAATCATATTGTGCTGCAAAAATACCTTGGATAGCTCCCATTAGGGTACCACGCTCACCAGTAAGGTCACTGTATACCTCGGATTTGAAGTTAGTTTCAAATAGGTATCCTGACCCAATTCCGATTCCTAATGCGATCACCCGCTCATAGGCTCTGCCTGTTGCATCTTGAAAGATGGCATAGCTAGAGTTAAGACCACGTCCAGCAACGAACATCCGGCGAAGACTAGTTCCTGATCCCTTAGGCGCCACTAGGATAACATCAATATCATCCGGAGGAATAATTCCTGTACGCTCTTTATAAGTGATACCAAAACCGTGGCTAAAGTATAAAGCCTTTCCTTTCGTTAGAAACGGTTTGAGGGTTTCCCACACTGCAATTTGAGCAGCATCAGATAGTAAATATTGGATTACAGTTGCTTTTTCAGCTGCTTCCTCAATAGAGAAAAGTGTTTCTCCTGGTACAAAACCATCGGCAACGGCTTTATCCCAACTAGCAGAAGGACTGCGCTGGCCAATAATTACATTAAAACCATTATCTTTTAAATTCAATGCTTGGCCAGGACCTTGTACCCCGTAACCAATAATTGCAATTGTTTCATCTTTTAATACCTCATGCGCTTTTTCCAATGGGAACTCTTCACGCGTAACTACGTTTTCTTCTACTCCGCCAAAATTAAGCTTTGCCATAAAAATCGTTTTTCTTTTAGAAATTCTAAATGTTTTTTGTTTCTGTTTTTATTCTAAACGGCTGTAAATATAGGTTCTTAGTAGAAGGCGGACCAATACTCTTCTAGGTTTAGGGATCAAAAAATAAGGCTTTTTACAATGTCAAAAAGCCTTATTAATCACCTAGAATAACTAAAATAGCTCGTGAAAAGCTATTTTTTACCAATATAGACCAGATAATGCCAAACACCTGCATAGGCAGCTTTGACTTGATCGGTGATGGTTTGGAATTCGGCTTCCAAAACAGGCAACAAATGGCTGTCCATTCGTACATGATGATTGGACATGTGTTTTTTAAACCATTCATTCTTAGAGTCATGAAAATCGGTGACTGCAATGAAGCCACCCATTTTTAGATCTTCCTTGGCTTGTAATATAAGCTCTTTCCATTGAGGGTTAATCATCGTTAAGGAATAGGAAAAAAGAATGACATCGATTTTTCCTTCAAAAAACTGATGGTCAGCTGCATAAGGTGCTGTAATGATTTCTACACGGTCTTGATAAGCTTTGGTGTTTTTTTTGGCCAGGCTGGTCATGTCATTGGAGACATCAAGTCCAATCAAGTGTGCTTTGCTAAAATATTTAGCTAAGTTTTGCAAGTTATAACCAGTCCCACAACCGACTTCTAGGATTCTTATATCTGCATCCCGCTCATGCGGAATTTCTCGAATGATTTGCTTTCGGCCAAATAGGAATGACCATCGAGTAGCGTCATAAATTTTAGATTGCAGCTTATAATATTGCTGCATGTGGTTGGTCTGCTGGTCACTAGATTGATGATCGAATTTTTCGATACTAGGTTTTGAACTCATTTATGCTTATTTAACGATGGCCATGTAAACAGATGCGTAAGTACCAACGCGATCTTCACGGTGGGTTTTAGTAGTTAATTCCTGTTCAAAATCTACACTGTCCAATACGAAATCAGGAAAGAAATCCACTTCCTTTGCTGCTGATCGCAATAATATCTTTGTCCCAGAGTGGCTGTTTTTTAAAATCTGCTGCCATTCCTCCTCTAAGGCCGGAATATTATTGGCTGCTAACCAATCTTGGTGGTCCAATAGGATGTAATGAGAATAAGAGCCTGGATTTTCCTTGAGGAAAGAACTCATAGTGGTAGAGTAGGTCCGAACTTTATTGGTTTGTGCCTTAATGGCCTCAAAATTTTCTGCTTTTAGATAATTTGGACTACACTCCTCCGTGTAGGAACCATACAAATATAAGCGCCAGAAGTAATTGTCCTTAATGGATAATTGGGTGAAGACTTTGCGCAAACATTCAGTTATAAAACCTAAGGCACCACGTCTGTACTCATCCATGAACAGTTCTTGTTGACTTCTTGGTACGCCCAATAAGCACATGGTTAGGTGCCTATTCACAAAGAATTCCAATAATTTGTTGTGTAATTTTGGCTCTATTTGATTGTATATTTCCGTTTGTTCAGACAAGTTTTCTGCTGCAAATAAGTCCTGAACCTGTTGGTATAGTTTCTTTCTCGATTTTAAATACTTGTTGGCTACCCAGGCAAAAGTTCCAGAAGTACCATAATGATAAAACGTTTTTCTTATGCCTTTTGGGTTGAAAAAGTTGAGGTTACTGTCCCAAAATTTTTGGGCGTAATCTGGTAAATCCTTACGTAAGCTATCTTGATAAAGACTTCCTAGGTTTTCGTGAGAACCTGCTCCAAATAATTGGAAGTGGTTGTTGAAATCGGTTTGATTAAAAGAGGCCAATTTAAGTCTTAATAGCGCATTTTGCCGTGGATTTACATCAATACAATTGACCTGTTTGGGTTGGTCTAGCAAGTAATCGAGAGCATTACACCCTGCACTAGTGATCATAACAATTTCACTATTTTGGTCAAACTGTAACAATTCGCGATCACATTTTGGATCTTCCCAGCAAGTATTATAAACTAAATTTTTGGTATGTACTTTATTAAAAACCCAATCACGTATCTGATTCATCTTTTCTGTTTGGTTTTGGCAATTTTTGTAAAGCTCAGAGTAAAGTCACCATTTCAAGAAATATTTTAGTCTAGGCTAAAAGCTTTTGGAGGCCTAAATTACAAATTGCTTATGTGTTGTATTTTATTCCGGTGAAATATTTTAAACAGTATTTAAGGATGCAAGATAAGCATAAATTGCAGTTTGTGCGTTCCTGCTTTTTTCACTCTTTTCTTTTTCTATATATGGGTTGTCTAAACTAGAATTTATCCAGCGCAATTTACTATTATCTTCTAATTGTAGATTAATAATGTGTCTAATTTCTTGTGCTAAGTGCTGGCTTGTAACGGGGATAACCACTTCAATTCTTCTATCTAAATTTCGGGTCATCCAATCTGCGGAAGCAATAAATAATTCTTCTTGACCTTTATTACCAAAAATATATACCCGTGCATGTTCGAGAAAGCGGTCTACTAAACTATAGACTTTGATGTGCTCACTTTGCCCGGCAATCCCGGGGACAAGGCAACAGATCCCTCTGATAATCAAAGTGATGTCAACTCCAGCATTATTGGCTCTGTAGAGTTGTTCTATCATTGTTGGATCTTCGAGACTATTCATTTTTAAAACCATATATGCTTTTTCTCCATTTTTAGCGTTTTGAATTTCTCGTTGGATAAGGGCCTCGAAGCCAGATCTACTGTCAAAAGGAGAAACCAATAATTTTTTAGTTTTTGGAATAAGAATTTTTCTTTCTAATATGCCAAATACTTGCTCCACATCTTTGACGATTTTTCGATTGGTGGTTATCAGAGCGTGATCTCCATACAGTCTAGCTGTTTTTTCATTAAAATTTCCTGTCCCTAAGTAGGCAAAGTTTTTTAGCGTAGTACCTTTAGAAAATTCAAAATAAAGGAGTTTGGTATGGACTTTAATGGCAGGGTAGCTATATAGTACCGTTGCACCCGCCTCTTCAAGTTCCTTGCCCCAGTAAATATTTGATGCTTCGTCAAAACGAGCTTTTGCTTCAATAAAAGCCACCACTTCTTTTCCTTGCTTTAGTGCATACAACAGTGCTTGAACTACAGTCGATTTTGAAGCTACTCGATAAAGCGTTATTTTTATTTTGGTTATATCTGGATGATCAGCTGCTTCCTGGATTAGATCTGGAACATAATGGTATCGTTGGTATGGGAAATGGAGTAATTGATCCTTTCCCTGAATGGTTTGGATTAGGTTTTCGCTAGAATCTAAAACAGGATGTGGTAAGGGAGGCATCTCCGGATCACTCAATTGTGGTAAATCTAATACCTTTGGAAAGCTAAAAAAGTCGCTAAAATTGTGATACCTTCCACCAGGGAACAGATCATTTTTCTTCAACTGGAACATCTGCTTTAAGCGGGTGGTTAGCTCTATATGCATCTTTGAATCAAAAAGCATTCTGGTCGGTAATCCGGTATCTCGTTTTCCAAGACTTGACTTTATTTTCTCTAGAAGATCTCCCGAAAATTCATCGTCAATGTACAATTCTGCATCTCTGGATACCTTTATAGAAAATATTTGGTTAATTTCTTCAGGAAATAAACGCTGCATGTTTAAGCGTATAATATCGTCCAGAAAAGCAATGTTATGTTTGGAATTTTGTGATGGTAAAACTACAAATCTGCCCAAGGTATCACTTGGTAAGTTGACTATCCCTAGCTGTGAATTGTCTTTAAAGGTGGTCAATAAATAAACAGCTCTATTTTCAAGAAAGGGAGGGGCCTGATTTTCTTTTAAGTATTGGGTTTTTGTAAGTGGTAAGATTTTTTCTTTGAAAAATTGTTTAGCAAATACTTTTTGATCTGCAGAAAACTGGTTGAGATCGTTTATTAAAAAAATCTGATGCGCTTTTAAGGCTGGAATAATTTCCTCTCTGAAGATACGCCCAAATTCTATTTGTTGCTGGTGAACTATTGTTTTTATCGTGTTCAGCTCTTGTTTCGGCTTAATATCCAAGAATTCCTTACGATCTGCTTTATTTAGTTCTTTGAAGCGTCTTAAAGCAGCTACTCTAACTCTGTAAAACTCATCTAAATTAGAACTATAGATGGCTAAGAACTTAATCCGTTCGTAAAGGGGGACCTTGGGATCGGCAGCTTCTTGCAAAACCCTATGGTTGAATGATAGCCAACTAATGTCTCTTTTGTGGAATTTTGGAGCGCCCATACCTGCTTATGATAGATTTATAATTAGTGTTGTAATGAGGTGGTGAGCCTAAATGTACCAATTCTAATCATAGGATATTCAGCTCCGCCATAAACTGCTTTGCATAACTCAACAATTCATTGTGTGATCACAGGAAACCTGTAATTAAAGAACACCAAAGAAAAGGATTTAAAGCAAAACCACAAAGTATAGAACTTTAATTTAATGCGAAGAAAAAAGAAAGGAATAATATTGATTAATCAACAGTGCTAGACTCTATTTCGCTAGGAATTAATTGTTGGCCAATGAATTTTAAAACCATCCTTTTAATTAATTCCCTACTCGTGCGAAAGTTTTGTAAAACTTCTTCTTCCTGTTTTTCCTTTAGTTTAGTTGGATCAGGAACTGGGTGGTGGTGCCAATTGGCATAACTCAACTCCTCTAGAAATTGCTTGTCTGCAGGGTCGCAGACCGTTATTACGTGGTCAAAATCAATATCCTTGAAGGCCTCAATAGATTTGGCTAAGTGGTCACTCAAATCGATATTGTCTTCTGCCATCACCTGCTTGGTGTATGGGTTTAGTTCTCCTTGGTGAAGACCTGCGCTGAAAAATATACCAAGATTTTGGCCATAAAAGTTAAAGTAACCCTCAGCCATTTGGCTACGCACGGAATTAGCAGAACAGATAATTAAGACCTTGAACATACAATTAATTAACATTGAGTTAATGCAAAAGTAACACAAGGAGTTGATAAAGTTTTTTTTTTGAGCGTTTATTTTGCCTTTAAAGATACTTTTTAAAAGCGGGGGCAGGAGGTCCCTTTTTTTCCTGGTTTATTAATTTGTGAACCTGAGCTGATTCGGTAAGAAACATTTAAAGAGGCGATGTAAAAAAAATCATTAAATGGGCCCCCTCTTTGGTATGTTAGATCTGGACTAGCACTATCTGGATTAACAGAAGGAGCACTAATACGTGCAACATCAACACCTTTATTTTCTAGAATATCTCCATATCTGACACTTATAGAAGAAACATCATCTATATAATCTGTTTGTAATTTTCGCCCTATTACATCCAAGCCCACAGACAATTGGTCACTAATGACAAAACGGACGCCCAAACCAAAAGGAAAGTTTATAGAGTTAAGCGAATATCGGTCTGGATACCCCGGCAAGCCCTGTCCTTCGGTACCTAAAGGTTGTAAATCGATCATTTGACCATTTACTTCTGTTTGGGGGTTAAACCTAAACGCGCCTATACCTATAGCTAAATAAGGAACAATTACCGCCTCGGAGCTATAATAGCCTATATTGAATGGCGAAATTTCAATTATTCCAGATAACTCAAAAATATCTGTTTCAAAACTTACAGCCCTATTGCGCAAGGCACTCCTGGCATCCTCGGTTCCTAAATGCGCATAAGTCAAGCCGGTTCGGAGTCCTACCCAATCTGTAAATTGAAATCGGACAAATGCACCGGCTGCGGGTCCCAGATCACTAAAAGAAAACCCAATGTCTTCAGGTGATAAGTCACCGCTATATAGCGAAATTCCGCCTAGAATTCCAAAGTCAATATTTGATTGTGTATGCCCAGGAGTGAAAAAGAAAAAAAGGCTAATCCAGATTAAAAGTCTCTTCATTTCTTGGTTTTTGAGATTAAATCGGTCTTACAATAATAGTACTAATTTCAGCGAAAACCTGAAGTGTTAAACTCCGAAGGAATTCATAAAACACCAAAGCTGTTTTGGGGAAATTAGTGTTGTTTTAGTGAAGGCATAAACTTACAACATGTAATAGAAACAAAACAATATAGACTTGCTTTTTAGTAGAATAACTTGAGCAAAACGCATCCAACTTTTTACCAAGTTTGATTTGTTTAATATTGTTTTCTATGGAACGTAAAATCAAAATTAAAATTATAAGTAATAGAAATTAAAATTCAATTATTTATCTGGTCAATATGACCAATTGATGGCTTTAAGAATTGTTTCTTGTGAAATAGAATGTGTAGTTTTGTTCGAGATTTATAAAATGAGTTGGAATGGGAATGCGAAAAAATCGTAAAGACGATAATGAAGAAAAACAACCGATGACTAAGGATCGCCTTAAAAAGTCCTTGAAGTTGTTCTCTTATATTTTGCCTTATAAATGGGCTTTCATTACGGGAATGTTTTTTTTAGCGGCCGGTAGCTTGATTTTCTTGGGGATTATGACCATTCCCGGAGAGATTTTAAATATCATCGGCGGCCAACCTGAATATAACTTGACGCTTAATTCGGCATTTATTGCCTTGCTTATTCTATTGGGGATTCAAAGTGTCTTTTCTTACCTACGGGTGCGTATTTTCGCTTATGTCAGTGAAAAAAGTATGGCAGCATTACGTAGAGATCTTTATGAACGCTTGATCACTTTAGGTATCCCATTTTTGGAAAAAAGAAGAGTAGGGGAGTTGACTAGCCGAATTACTAATGATGTCACCCAAGTGCAAAGTGTTATTTCGGTTACACTAGCTGAATTCTTTAGACAGCTAATTACTTTAGTGGGTGG
>CAXIDD010000174.1:0-9266 GCA_964021975.1 uncultured Saprospirales bacterium
TGATTTTGGCTTAAAGGATATGAGTTTTGTTGGTAGTTCTTATTATGAAACACCTAACATAGATAGATTAGCTTCAAGAAGCATGGTTTTTAACCAGGGTTATGCGGGTAGTAGAGTTTGCAGTCCTTCCAGAGCCAGTTTAATGACCGGTAAATTTACCGCGCGCCATAAAATTACTGATTGGATCGGGGCCTATTCGGGTACAGAATGGCGCAAGGCAAATCGCCACGACATTTTATTGCCAGCGGCTTATACGCACAGTCTACCTAAAGAAGATATTTCCATGGCTGAAGCCATGCAGACGGCTGGCTATCAAACCTTTTTTGCGGGCAAATGGCACTTGGGTAACGAAGGAGATCATCCAGAAGATCATGGTTTTGATATCAATAAGGGAGGTTGGGAAAAAGGCAGTCCTATGGGAGGCTATTTCTCTCCTTGGGAAAATCCAAGTTTACCCAATGACAGTCCAGGAGAAAATCTTTCCATGCGATTGGCCAAAGAGACTGCTTCCTTCATCGAAGCCAACCAAGACAGCAGCTTCTTTGCTTTTCTTTCTTTTTATGCGGTGCATGGTCCCATTCAAACCACGCAGGAAAAATGGAAAAAGTACCAGCGAAAAGCAGTCAATGCCGGAGCCGCAGATAAAGGCTTTAAGATGGAACGGATACTACCCATCCGAGAAACGCAAGACAACCCAGTCTATGCAGGACTATTGGAAGGCATGGATGATGCAATTGGCTTGGTTTTACAAAAATTAGACGAATTAGGCTTAGCAGAAAACACCATCGTTGTTTTTACCTCTGATAATGGCGGTGTAGCTTCCGGAGATGCTTTTTCTACTTCTAATTTACCACTAAGAGGCGGTAAAGGCTACCAATGGGAAGGTGGCATTAGAGAGCCTTTCTTAATTAAAGTCCCTTGGCTCAATGGTAATGGAAAACAGATTGAAACACCGGTGATTGGCACAGATTTTTATCCTACTTTATTGGACTTGGCCGAACTCTCTTTAAGGCCCGACCAGCACGTAGACGGCCAGAGTTTGAAGCCCTTATTGACGGGTGGTAATATAGCAGACCGACCATTGTATTGGCACTATCCACACTATGGAAATCAAGGCGGCGAGCCCTCTTCTATCATTCGTAAAGACAATTGGAAACTTATTCATTATTGGGAAGATGGGCATGAGGAGCTGTACAATTTATCAGAAGATGCTGCTGAACAACAAGATCTCACGGAGCAAAACCCTGAAAAACAGCAAGAACTAAGTCAACAACTGATGCAATGGCTTGATGAGGTAGAAGCAAATCTAGCAAGCCCAGATAGCCTTTATGATGCAGCATTAAGACAAGCTCGTTTTGATCGCTATCGGGAGGTGCGTTGGCCGAATTTAGAAAAGCAGCGACTCCAGTTTTTAGATCCTAATTTTGAGCCGAACCCTACTTGGTGGGATAGTAAAGTAACCAAAGATTAAAACTATTTTGATGCTCGGTTTATAAGAAAAGCCGAGCATCAAAATAGTTTTTAATAGCTTCTAAATAAATAGATGAGTTGTCCCGTAAATTTCTTTTAAAGCTTTATCACCTAACTTCTTAGTGGTAGCTTTATTTTCATTCGTCTGGGGCGCCTTATCCGTTTTTTGATTAGAGGCTATTCCTTTTTTGTTGTTCTTACTGAGCAAATTTTGAATCTTATTTAACATGTCCATGGTATTATAATTTTAAGGTATTTATCTACATGTGTATCATACCTTAAATATCTGACCATTTTCGGAATAAAAAGTTGAACATTGTTGCAAGGATTCGAAATATTGTTTCAATCTAAGATCTTAGAAATTGAAAATTAAGAAATGTCCCTTTTGGTCTTTTAATACCTTCGTATCAATGCTAAGGGTGACCAAAAACATCCTTTCATTTTTTCGTCACTCCTAATTCCTTTTTTGAAAAACGATCCTGCTGTTAGGCATGTCATAGAGGATGTTAAAACCCAAAAGTAGTTCCTGCCCAATAAATCCTTGAGCCACATCTTGCTTCGTTGCTTGGACATTTAGAGGATCGACCGTGAGGACCGTTGCTACCTTTTTCCACTTGGCAGCTGCGAAAGAAAGTTGATGCATTTTGGCCGAATAATTTCTTGTAATTGTAGGGTCAGCAGACATGCCTTCCGCTATTTTAGTCCGCCGATTCTCAAGTAATTTATATTTATCTACAGTTTGTCCATGCAAATTTAAAGCATCCTCAAAACCAGAATCTATCTTTAAAAGCACTTCAGCAACCTCTCCATTCTTATCGGCTTGTAAAAGCATTTTTATACCAAAAAGACCATATGGAAGTTGATGCATTTTAACTACTTCCCCTTTCTTTAAATTTAGCCGTTTAGTGTTCCCTCTAAAGATTTTAAATTGGGATTGATCGATATTAATTTCCACACCAAAACGATTCAATAAATCATAACCAATAATACCGTCAAGTGGATAATCTAGATAGGCGGCTAAATGACCGATCGGCATAATCTCGAGATCCACTTTGTTGACAATAAAGTCCTTGATTCTGATTTGATTATTCTTAGAGGTAGAGGATTGAATAGTACCTCCACTAGTACGAATACGGGCTTTTCCAGCTATAGCTAAATCTAAACGGCGAGCAGCAGCGGTATCAATGACCGTCACTCCTGCCCCAGTGTCAAACATAAAATTTAAAGGCTCGGAGTTGTTAATCCTTAATTCAATGAAAATGTAATTATGTTGAAGGGTCAAAGGAATGATTGCTGCTTGTTGGGCTAAACTTACAGCGGTCAGAAAAACCGTTAAAAGGATTGTTAGTCGGGTACGCATCAGTTTTGTTTAGAAGCTATTTAAATTTTCAACGCAAAAGATTTGTTTTAGTTGGTGAAAATGAACTATAAATCCGGTTTGTTTACTTGGTAGTGCTATTAATGTAAGGCTATTTCTCCCGCCCGCACCTCAATCCTAAAGGAAGCCAAGCGCGCAGATCCCCTTTAGGGCAGGGTGAGCGTAGGGAATTAATCGCAATTGTTTGTTATTTTTTTTGAGCACAGCCTTACATTTGATGCATTACCGTTTACTTTTGTGCTAAAGTATTCAACCTTTCATATGCTAGCTATGACACCTATTCGTATATCCAATACAAAAACGCCCTCTAAAGCTGAAGTCATGGCTTTATACCAAGCCAATGAATGGAGTGCCGCTCAAAAGCCAGATTTATTGTATCAAGCCCTACTCCATTCCCATAGCTTAATCACAGCCTGGAATAAAACCAGATTAGTAGGTTTAGGCAATGCCATTTCTGATGGTTTCTTAGTCGTTTATTATCCACATTTGTTGGTACATCCTGAGTTCCATGGTCAAGGTATTGGACGGATGATCATGCAAAAGATGCAAGAAAAGTACCATTCCTTCCACATGCAGATGCTAACTGCAGATGGCTTTTCCGTAAATTTCTATAAAAAAATGGGGTTCTGTAAGGCTGGTGATACCGTACCTATGTGGATATATGGTGGTAAGGAGCATTAGCAGAATCACCAATTCCGCCCTGGCCTTCGACCATTAAGTCGTTCTAAGCTCAGTGGCCGACGGTACAATTGATGATCCAACCAAGCTCGGTTATTACTAGTCAGTTTCACTCGATTCCCAAAACGGTCTGCGAAATAGCCATTATTGGTAGGTCGGTAAGTCCGACTTCGGCCATTGATGGTAACCAATAAATCCCGGCCACGACGGTCAATCAAAATTCGATCTCTAGTTCTGGTAACAGCCCATAAACCATCTAATAATTTAGCCGCACTGATATAGGAAACTCGTCGTCCTTCATAAAGGTACCAAGGTACATCAATCGGTGTATTTAAACGCCCTCTATTTTTATAAAACCTTAAACGCTGGCCTTTAAAATCATTAACGTATACTAGTTCATCATCACTGTACAACTGATACTTTGCCCCCTCACTATTTCGGTAGGTGCCATTACCATCAAATTCATAATAATACCAACGATTCTCATCGGTCCGCCGGACTTTGATCCCTGCATAATCCTCCTGGATTTCAATTTGCACATTTGCCTCGGCAGCTTGCCATAAGCCTTGAATCGTGATGCCTGCTTGTAGACTAAAGGCCAAGCAAAGTTGAAATAGTAATATTGGTAGTATTTTTTTCATAGCAACGGGTATTTATCCTAAAAGTCCATTCTTTCTACTTTCAAATTTATTACAAAGTGCTGTTAATTTGTTTTAAGAAGCTGCTAAAGATTGGTTAAACTCCTTCTTTATTTTTTGTACCTTTTGACAAATTAAATCAAATTCCACACGATGAAAGCTCTGTTGTTAACTTGTCTATGTACTTGCTTATTTCATATCGGCTTTGCCCAGGATTTGGGCAATGAATACATCGAAAACTGGAAAAAATTCTACCCAAGCAAAGCTTTAAATCAAGGCATGCACCAAGCTATTTTTGATTATGAAAATTATAGCTTAGATAACATCAATGATTGGATTGATTATAACAAAAAAATACTTGAGGCACTTGAGGATTACCAAACAAGCAAGCCCATTGATGCCAGGCTTTTACGAGTCCAAGCCCAAACAGAAATTGACCGTTGGGGACAAACTCAAGTACATCAAAATAGCTTATCCTTGTACGCCCGGGCTATAGCTAATGCCATTCCCCCCATTTTAGAGGCTACATATTTAACCCCAAGTGAACAAACACAACTAACTTGTAAACGACTTAGACGGGTAATACTACTTGTATTTCAAGCAGAGCAAAACCTAACATCTTACGCTCAAATTGATTTAAAATCTGGCTTAAGATCTATAAAGCGTGCGCTTACTTTTTATAAAGAAGACTTAGCCCAGCATATGCAAAAGTGGCCCCAAAATAGCTATTGTCCAGATCTAGACATTTTACTTCAACAGGCGACCAAAACCTTGACTGGTTTACAAACTAAAGCAGAAAAAGAATGGCTACCTAAAGCTTTAGAAACTAGTTCGCTTTTAGGGCGGGACGAGTATGCTCGCCAACTAGCACTTTATACAGATTCTGACTTGAGCCCGGAAGACTTAGCAGCTATAGCCCTTCAAGAAATAAAAACCACTAAGGGTTTAATGCTGGAGGTCGCTCAGGACTATCTCCAGGAAACTTATGCTGGGCAAGCCTTACCCAATACAGATAATGAAATCATCCAATTGGCCCTGGCTGACATGGAAAAAGATGCACCACTAAATGCCTCCGACTATTTGGCTTTTTGGCAAGGTTTAACCGCAAAAGCTATTGCTTTCATTAAAGAAAAAGACCTGGCTACCTTACCAAGGTACGAGACGCTCCGCATCCAAACTGCACCAGAGAGTGCTGGAGCCGCTGCCAGAATTGGATGGGTAGATTCTGCTCCACCTTTTGATCCCAACCCGGTAACGACACTTTACCTGCCTTCCATTCCCGAGACCTTGCCCAAACAAGAGCAAATTGATTTCTGGGCTTCTTTTAACAAACCTTTTAATCGGATGATTGTCATCCACGAATTGTATCCTGGGCACTACATGCAAATCAAGGTTAGTCGAGAAAATCCACATCCATTACGCTTGCTTTTCCCTTATGGCGTCTATATAGAAGGCTGGAAAAAGAAAACCCATTAACCTTATTGGCACATTTACGAAAGAGATTGGAAAATGCCAATCGGGCTTATACATCTGTACAGGTACATTGCCAGGATTGGACCCAAGAAAAAGTATTGGACTTTTCCACCACGGAATCTTTATTGGCACCGCAGTTTGCTAAAAGCCTTTGGGGTAGAATAATGCGATCTCCAATGCAGTTGACCTCTTATTTTTTGGGTGGTCAGCAATTTACCAAGCTTTTAGCCGCCGAAGAAAAGCGGCTTGGAGAAAACTTCCAATTGAAACGATTCATGGATACCATCATGCAAGCAGGTCCCATCCCAATTGATGAATTTCACCGGATTTTTCAGGAAGGATTTCCGGATTAAAGTTTGTGGCTATAGTTGCAATTAGGTACCTTGAACCGTTCCTTTCTATATGCAAATGGGTTATTTATTCTGCATTTGTGTAAGAGTCTTTTCGTATAGATTCAAATACAATACACCAAGTTTTTTATTGATCAACTGTAACCTATTTACAGCTGCTGCGACTATTGGATTAAAAGGTATAAATCTATTATGGCCAATATCATACAAAAACAACAAGAATTCATGCTCGCCTATCAAGCTTGCCATGAACCTTTTATAAAGTATTGTAGCGCCCTGGCCTATGGTTATGTTGAGACCGAAGATTTAGTCCAAGATGTTTTGTTATCTGCTTTCACCCATTGGGAAAAAATCAAAAGGAAAGATCAACTCTTGCACTATTTAATCCGAGCTGCTCGAAATCGATCGATTAGTTTGCGACGTAAGTACCGGCATAAAGTAGATTTAGCAAATCGGCAAGCAGCCAGTTTACAAGCTAAAGGAATCTCACCCGAAATGGTGCTAGATATCCAACTTTTGTATTGGGCCATTAATCAACGTTCTGCGAGTCAAAAAGAAGCTTTGGTTCTATTCGAAATCACTGGTTTTTCAATTAAAGAAATTGCTTCGATCCAAAAGAGCTCCTTAAGTGCGGTGAAAACTAGATTGAGTAGAGCCCGCCAAAATCTTAAAAAGGAAATGGATAAAAAAGCCAGTAGTCATTCTATCCTAGCCATTTTATCTACAGCTAAAACCATTTTGTTATGAATGACCTCAACCAAAGCCTACAAGTACTTCGGCAAGTACCGCCTGAATTAAGCGAAAAACAAGTGGAGGCCATTGTCTTGAAATTACACCTCTTGCCTCCTCCAAAATATGATTGGTTTTCTATTTTTCACATAAATCACCTGATTGTTATGAGTACATTATCTGTTATTAGCTTAAGTATTTGGCTGCTATTAAGTAGTCCGCCAACAAAAGACAATTCCCAATTAATTCCTTTATTAAGTGATGCACCTCTTTTGGAGTCTCCCGAAATAATTAAAAGGGCAGATGCCTCAAGCTTGATGCTTTCACAAGCGAAATCCTATTCAAAAACAAGAACTGATTTAAGCCTCCAAAGCCTAAATCCTATATCTTCAGAATTAAAAGCAATAACTCCTAAGTTGAACTGGTCAGGTAATCGGACCAACTTTAAATTAGAAACATTGGGTACTAATTCTACACAAGAAAATTTAATCCTAAAATCCTTGGATGATCTTTTCCAGGATAGTGTCCCCTCAGCTGATAAGACCAAAATAAAGACTGCAAAACGGAAGTCAAAAACTAAAATGCAGAGTTTAAAAGACAAACGAAAAGCTTACCAGCAAAGACGTAAAAAAATAAAACAAAGGCAAAAAACACGGAAGGCTAAGCAAAGAAAAAGAAGCCTAAAAAACAAGGTAAAATCTACCGTTAATAATTCCAACACAACATCTAATTTATTAGAAACGCCTTTTGTACCACAGGTTGAAAGGCGCCCAATTGCCGCCTTTGAATCCTTAGAAGTAAGTGGCCTCGCCGTTGTTTACCTAAGTGATGGACCTACCAAGGACATCAAGGTTGATGTGGAGGGCATGCCCATCACTGATTTAATTACAAGGGTAGAAAAGGGGAAACTCATCATCACGACTCAGGGAGAGCACAATGGAGAAGCAATACGCGTAAGTGTCTCTGGAAAAAACTTAAAACAGATTACCGTTAAGGGGGCCGGAGAACTCATTAGCCAAGACGCCATCAAGTCAGATGATTTAGTGATCACCGTGGCCGAGGTAGGAGCTGCCTGGCTGGAATTAAACACCAAAAATGTAACCATTAATATGAAAGGCGGTGATTTAGATCTATCCGGACGTACGGCTACGCAGGCGATTAATTGGGAGGACCCTGACCAGCAAGGTACCTTAAGTGTTCACAAAGTCAAAAGTAGCGCTCGGGAAGATTAATAAACTTTACTCCTCCGTCATCCCTGTTGGAAAGTCATCAATACTTCGCGTATTTTTGGCTTTCCAATAGTCTCTAATTTTGTCAGGGCCTTGCTTTTGAGCCCAAGATTTGAGTTGAGTCCGCTCTTCTTTAAAATCCATAAAGGGGACCGCAAAGCCACAAGAAGTTTGCACCATGTCGACTTTTATTGATATGATTTGACGTGCCCCAGCCGTTTCCGGAAAATGATCAATCAATGCTTCATATGCTGTTTCACCTTTGTGGTAAATTTCAGCATGGCCATAAAGCCGCAAGATCAGTGGTTTTCCTTCAAATGCGCAAAACATAATCGTCATCCGATCATTCTGCAAAAGATGGGCAGCCGTTTCGTTTCCACTACCCGTCAGATTTAGCCAGATCACTCGATTGGCATCTAAAACACGAAAACTATCCATTCCTTTAGGGGAGATATTCACGCGACCAGTAGCGGCGGCAGTCCCTACAAAAAAGATGGGTTGCTTGGCGATAAATGCCTGTTGCTCTGTAGATATTGATGGGAATTGTTTAGCCATTTTTTGATTTATTTAGTAGTAAATTAGTTTGGAAACTTCTGGCGAGATTTTTTATTAAACAATACAATGATGGGTTTGAGTTGTACTCGACACCCTACAACATAATAAGAGAGGGCGCAGTCCTAGAACGGTCTAAGCTGCATCTTCAATAACCTGGTCCTTTTTCCGACCATAGCCAAAAAGCAAAGTCACCAACAACATTAATAACAATCCCCAAGCCACAAAATTGTGCAAGCCTGCAGCTAAAGGAGCTACCGAGGCAATATCAAATTCTGCTCCAGAGTTCGTGGTATTGGCCATTAAAATAACTGGAATAAAATAAGGCAACAAAAATGGAAAAACACAGACTACCAAGCTCAAGATATTAGCTCTCCTTACAGAACTTAGACCTTGTTGCTGTCCTGTTTTATTGGCAAACTCTGCCACCATTAAAATGGCTACAATACTGTGGGTCGTTAAAAAGACGGCTGCTGAAGCTGTGCCAGCCAGCCAAGATTCTGCGTGTTTGGCCGTGCGGCTGCGGGTAGTCGCATAATCAACCAGCCGATCAATTAGTCCGCTTGCTTTCAAAGTTGCTACTAAACCAAGTAACAAAATTGTAAAGAAGCTAATTCCGACTGCTCGGTTGATGCCATCGATGACAAAACTCTTCGCCGTAAAATTTTCCAAATCTAAAGAAATTACTGCCGAAGGAGCTAATAGTCCCAAAACTAATGCCAGTACCGTGCCAAACAATAAGCCCAATAATAAGCCATGCAATAAATGT
>CAXIDD010000175.1:0-9160 GCA_964021975.1 uncultured Saprospirales bacterium
TGATTTTTTTTGGCGTTCCTTGCTCTGTACTTATTTCCCAATGTTCTTTAAGTAAAGAAGCGTATTGTATTTTAAAATTCAGGGTACTGAGGGAATCAACCAAAATTCTAGTTTCGGGGTTCCAGGATGTTCGAAAAATCGTAACTTCTTCTCCGGGAATCAGTACAGCATCTTGGATACTTGTGGCACCAACGATGTTCCAGCCAACATTATGTCCTTGGGGTAGATAGTAGTCAAAAATGGATGGCCAGTTTGAGAATTGTTCCTCTCCGCAGTTTACCTCTACTGATTTAATCATGGCAAGACCTGTACCACTATTTTTAAGGCTGATGGTGAAGCCTTCACTGTTATAACCTTTGCCTAGTATTAGATGAGGGTACAGCATGGCTTCTTGTTGGACTTTCATCATCTGGGATTGCCGAATAGATACAAAAAGCGCACAAATGCTGACAAAAACAGCGGTTAAGCCAATAAAAATTTCAGATCTAAACTTCATAAACTAAGGTGTAGCATTAGAATTTGTAAGATTGTAAAACTAGGTATGGTCCGACCACCAACCGCCATCCTTCTGGCGCTCCTCCTTGATTCGCTCTTGTTTGGTTTTATCAAAAATATCCCGATTCAGAAAGAAGTCTTCCTGCAATAATTTTGGATCATCTTCATAGTCATAACGTTTGGGTTTCTCATCCTCCTCAACTTCATTCCGATATAAAAAAGCAATAACGATCCCCACTACGGCCCCCAATAAATGACTTTCCCAAGAGACGCCTTCTTTCCCAGGTAGAATACCTAAAAACATAGAGCCATAATACATAAGTACAACGAGGGCTAAAATAATGGATTTTATATTTCTGCGGAAAATGCCTGAAAAGAAGACAAAGGCTACCAACCCATAAACGACACCACTCGCTCCAATATGAAACACAGATCGACCAAATCCCCAAACCGCTAAACCACTTAAGAAATAAATGAGCGTAAAACTTGGGATGGCTACCTTCCGGTAAAAGAACATAATCATAGCACTCATGGCGAATAGAGGAGGCGTATTGGCGATCAAGTGACTCCAATCTCCGTGGATTAATGGCGAAAATAAAATACCACGCAGCCCCATAAAAGTGCGCGGGTAAACACCATAAAATCCAAAGTCAATTCCTGAAATAAATTGAAGGGCATGTACTAGCCAAAGGAATAAAATCAAATAGGCTGGCCATTTTACACTTGCAATTACTTGTTCTTTGAACGTACTTGTCTGCATAAGTTTGTAATTATTAATTTACGATCATTCTACTTGGGTAGATACGCAATTGATTTCCATCGTTTATTTTTAATAACAAGGTATAGATCCCTTTTTGAGTAATATTAATGTCCCATTGGTAATCGCCGCTGCTTAAGCTTTCGTTGCTGCGAATGACTTGAGTTTGTTGGCCTAGCATATTGGTTAATTCTAGTTCAACTTGTGCGGTCTGGGCTAATGTGAATTGCAATATACTGGCGCCATTATTGGGGTTTGGAGCAACACGTAAACCAATTTGAGCAGGGTCGGTAATTGGATTGGTTGATACAGGTACTGCACAAGATGTAGCGATGTCATCACAATATAATCGCTTAGCTAAGGTACAATCTAAAACAAAAGGGTTCGGTTTTTGATCCTGAAAAATGGCGATTTGATTGGTTCGGCTATACTCCATAGAGTCAACGGGGTCTAAATAGTGCCAGTTACAAAGTGTCTCTCGTTGATCGTCAAAGAAAGTAGGGTCTTCTTCATTGGCTTCTGACCGATAAATGGTATAAAAATAAAACATTGCTCGTGCAACATTACCTTTATGCAATTCACGGGGTTCAAAAATTCCGAATTTGTATTCACTATATCCATCGACGTTGGTACTTGGTCGATTCCTAGTTTCTGAAGAATTGATCAACCAGAAATCAGTTTCATTATCGTCAATATCGCCAAAAGGGAAATTGAGACGTATCTCATTGGCCCTTACCCTAGTAGGGAATAGGTTGTGCATATCTGCCCGTGCAGGTTCCTCACCGGCACCTTTACTCTGTGGCCAGGTATGTTCGGCATTGATCCCATTATTGACACCATTTCTAAAAAGGAAGGTCGAGGGATCGCTATTAGGATCTAGGTAAAGGGTATGTCCAGTATATACACAAGAAACACTATCATTAACATTATAGATAAGGCTGTACAAAACATCACGGGCGGCTCCGTAAGTCAATACCCTGCGCGGCGTAAAATTATTTTGTAAATCTGTTAATAATTCATCCCCCGTTTTTTCAGCGAACAATACGGTATCGGTCTGTGCTTTTAGCATAATGCTCGAGCAACTAAGAAGTAATAAGTAAAATAAGGTTGTTGTTGTCTTCATTTAGGTTAAATATTGTTCATAAAAGTAGCGGATGCTTTTTGTTAAACACACTTCAACGGAATTAGGTGACCAATAGAAACATTTTCTTCAAAAATAAAGAGATAAAGATAGCTCTATCTAATTATTCAGATAGAATTGGTCTTTTTTTAGAACTATACAATGACTTCTTAGAAGCTGGTTGAATTTGGCTATTGAGAATTGTTATTGATGATTTTTTGACTGATTGAGGCGCTAAAACCGGAGTTTAGCAGGGCTAAATGAGGATTTTAGTAACGAAAAGCAGTTAAAAAAGGGCAATAACAAAATCATACTGTTAAATTCAAATAGCTTCTTAACATTCCAGCCATTGTTTAAGCACAGTAAAATTGGTAACTTTTATCCATATAATAATTATGTAGACAAAGCATTCCACTTTTGGCACAAAAAAATTGGCAAATCCATGGCGCCTGGGGGCGTAATCACATCATCGGGCTCTACCATGGCCAAGATTCTGGGCATGTAGTGGTCCATTGTAACAACAAAGTTATTCTGCTCGACTTTAATGTGTTGGATACCAAAACTTATTCCTTCTTCGTGGATCAAGAACTTTGTGAACTTGTAATCAAACCTCAAGCAGATACTTATGACTACGAACTAAATATCAATTATCAAGCAGATACACCACAAAATAGAACTAGAAAAGACCACGAAAAAAAGGACCGCAAAGCTTTTATTCTCAGTTTAATCATCGGAGCCTTAATCTTCCTTGGCGCTTTTTTGTTGGCTTATTTTTTAGTAAATCTAGAAAAGTAATTTAATTGCTTATTTTTGCAGCGGTAAAAACGAAAATATATTGGAACTGCTTGCACAACACATTGAAAGTTTAATCTTTACAGCGGATCAACCCATTAGTCTTAAGGAAATTCAAGCCTGTCTTGAAGAAGCTTTTGGTATCCAGTTCCGAAAGGAATCTTTAGTGGACGCTATCGATGGCTTAAAGGAAAAATATGCGGACGAAGCATTTGCTTTTGATATACAAGAAATAGCAGAAGGGTATCAATTTTTATCCAAACCAGCCTTCCACAATACCATCGGTACCTACTTGAAGCAACGTACTAAAAGGCGCTTGTCTAAATCTGCCTTAGAAACCCTCTCGATCATTGCTTACAAACAACCAGCTACTAAAACAGAGTTGGAACATATCCGAGGAGTCAATTGTGATTACGCCTTACGGAAACTTTTAGACAAAGAGCTTGTTTCTATCATTGGAAGAAGCGATGGCCCAGGGCGGCCCTTACTCTATGGCACTAGTGACAAGTTCATGGATTATTTTGGGCTAAAAAGTCTTCGAGATCTGCCGACTCCTAAGGATTTCAAACTTCCAGATTCTTCCATTGGAGAGCAGTCTCCCATTGAAGAGGAAGTAGAACTCAAAGCTGTAGAACAATCAGAAGAAGAGGAATAACATGGCAACAGAAAAACCATTGGTCAATAGAGTCGCACAAAGTGGACTCCTTACTTTCAAGCTAGAAGATCACGTACCACAGGTGTCTTTCGCACACTTTGACATCAAAAATTACCTATTTAAGGAACTCCTGCTGAAAGAAAAAGACTTTCGGGCAGCACTTAAAGAACACGATTGGACACAATACGAAGACCAAGTCTTGCTTGTTTTTTGTAGTAGTGATGCCATTATCCCGATGTGGGCCAGTATGCTCATTGCCACTTACGCACAGCCTTATGTCAAAGAATTGTATTACGGCCGTGAAGAAGATTACTATGGGTACGTGGTACTCCAAGCTATCGAAGCTTTGGACCTAGAGCAGTTTGTAGATGGAAGAGTGATCGTTAAAGGCTGTGCTGATTATCCGATTCCACCGGTAGCCTATCTGAAAATTACCGAAAAATTACGGCCGGTGGCTAAGAGTATTATGTTTGGGGAGCCCTGTAGTACGGTGCCGCTTTATAAGAAGCCGCGGTAATAATTGGTTTGAACCTCACCTGCAGCAGGCACCTAAGACAGCCAAGGACACTTAAGGTCTAAAGTGGGAATTGATCTCCAGTCCTAGCAATATGCATGCCTTGCGCTCTAACTTTCCGACTTGCCTCCGATTCTGCTCGTAGAACTGGATTGGTATGGTTAAAGTGAATAAAATGAACCTTAGCACGATCTGTTTGAGATAAGGCGCCGAATTTTGCCATGCTTTCTTCCACAAATGGATGAGGTATTTCTGACATATCTCTACCGGGTATTTCTCCATTGGCAAAGAACGTTCCATCTAAAAATACTAGGTCATGATCCTTGATTAAGGTGTTGATGTCTAAAGACCATTTTTCCCACTTATCAATATCCGGAATAAATAGTGCTTTTTTTCTAGGTCCCTGGATGCTGTAACCAACCGTTTCTGAATATTCATCTCGGTGTGGTACTTGTAGCGGCGTAACCCTCAAAGAACTGGTAATCTGTTGCGAACTATCATTTTTTAGTGGCTGAATACTAATGTTTTCAAGCTGCACCAATTGACTCCATGGGCCATTTCCACTTAGGAAGCCCTTCATTTTGGGCATTGCATACACGGGCATAGCTTGTGCACCCATTGCCTCTCGACCTAGATGCATCAATCCAGTATAGTGTCCCATGTGAGCATGTGTCAGAAAGATACCGGCTAAATCGCTGTTTAAATTCTTTTGTAGATAATGTAGCTGATCTTTAAAATCTGGTGTTGCGTCAAACATCCAAGCTTTTTGAGTAACTGGATCCACAAAAGCCATACAGCTCACCCATTCCCGTAAGTCTGGGTTCTCCCAAACTGCCCGACAACAATCTTTCTGACAGGCAGATTGTGGGAATCCTGCATCTTGGGCGGTGCCGAGTACTACTAGGTAGGGCGCGGTGTTATTTTCAGTTTGAGCAACTTCGTCAATTGATGGAGTACACCCTAACAGTAAGCTGAATATAAATAAGCTTAATAGTTTTTGCATTATACCACTCTAGATAAAATATTAACTACGTCTAAGAAATCAGGATCTATGGGCTGATGAGCTTTAATGGCTTTGTCAAATGGCGTATAGCTAATTCTGTCATTTGTTAAGCCAATCATCACGCCATTCTTCCCTGCCATCAGTGCTTTTACTGCTTGAACACCCATCCTACTGGCGCGTACTCTTTCGAGGCAAGTGGGGCGTCCGCCACGTTGCATGTGGCCTAAGATGGAAACGCGGGTTTCGTAGCGATCAAAATATTGTTCTTTAACTTTTGCTGCGATTTGAAAAGCTCCGCCCATCTCTTCTCCTTCTGCTACCACTACAATACTTGAGTTTTTCTTTCCTTGGTAGCATCTTTCCAGCTCGTTGAGTAGATCTTGCATACTAGATACATTTTCAGGAATCATAATGACTTCCGCACCAGTAGCTAAACCTGCATTTAAGGCTATAAAACCGGCATCTCGGCCCATGACTTCTACAAAAAACAAGCGGTCGTGCGCATTGGCGGTATCTTTGATCTTGTCAATGGCTTCCATTGCTGTGTTAATGGCTGTATCATAACCGATTGTACAATCGGTCCCAGCTAAATCGTTATCGATGGTACCTGGGCAACCTACAATCTTTATATCTGGATATTCTTGTAGAAAAACATTAGCACCGGTGAAAGTGCCATCTCCACCAATGGCTACGATTCCATCGATTTCTGCTTCTTTCAGGTTGGCGTAAGCACGTTTTCGGCCTTCTACCGTGCGGAAATCCTCACAGCGAGCAGATCGGAGTATAGTACCTCCTAAGTGTAAAATATTACTGACCGAATGGGCGTCCATAGGTTTAAAATCTGCATCAATGATCCCTTGAAACCCTCGATAGATCCCTACGGCTTCCATGCCTTTATTGATAGTTGCCCGGACCACAGCACGGATACAGGCATTCATTCCTGGAGCATCGCCTCCCGAAGTAAAGACAGCGATTTTTTTCATGTTTTTTGTTTTTTGTTGTCACAAAAGTAGTTTCCAAAGATTAATCAAAGGATGACATCTTTTGTAAAAAGAAGACTTAATAGGTGACTATTATCACCTATTGATACCGGCGTCGAATGGTTTTAATAAAACTTTGCGCAATATCTTCTCGCTCTTCATTGGCCCAATCGTATTGCTCGGCGATACTCATTAAAAACTTTTTAGCCTGGTCCATATCTTCAAAACGGTTTAGGGTTTGAAGGGTGTCATTAAGAATATTATGTTGTCTGCCAAAAAGCTCATTGGTGTACAATAATTTATCGTTGATAGACAAGGCCGTTTGTAGATCCTTAATGGGCTGTTGACTCAGTTTTTCTGAAAGTTCTTTAGCCTGTTTAAAAGCAAATAAACGGCCAACCTTGGAATTTCCATTATTACTGGGAGTGGTATATTCTGGCGTCTCCATTACCTTAGGTTCTGGTGGATTAGGAGCTGGAGGTGTAATGGGTTCTACTGGAGTAGGAGGCTTTGTAGGGGCCGGTTTAGGAGCGGGGGCTGGAGGCTCCGGAACAGGAGCTGGTGCTTCAAATCTCGGCTGTTTCATCGGTATTGAAGTAATTTCGGGAGCAGCAGGTTTGGGTTTAGGAGCTATAGTTTTAGGTGGAGAAACAATGGGGGGCTCCTCTACAAATTCTTCGTATAAGTCTCGGATATATTTGAGCATCAAGTCTCTTTCAATAGCTGACAATGTACCCTCTTCCATTTCGATACTACTGAATAAAGAATTGATCTTTTTAATTAAAATTTTGGTGCGTTGCTTGTTCATTTGTGTTTACGATTTAGGTTGTTTTTCGTTTTCTGAACTAAAATCTTCTCTATTGAAAATAAGGTTTAAGAATAGATCGTATAATACTTCCTTAAAATTATGTCTAAATTCACAAAATTTCCTTTTTTTCGCATAAATAGATCGTAAAAAAATTATTAGATCATGGATAGCCGAAGTTTCAAACTTCGGCTATTGATAATATATATGACACTATGTTTTTAGAACCAAGTTTTAAAGGACAACGCAAAGGTTGGATTGAAGTCATCTGTGGCTCCATGTTTTCTGGAAAAACGGAGGAGTTGATTCGTCGTTTAAAACGAGCTAAAATTGCACAGCAAAAGGTAGAGATTTTCAAACCCAGAATAGATACCCGATACGATGAGACCAAAGTTGTTTCGCATGATTCCAATTTTATTTTATCTACGCCAATCACAGATTCTAACCTGCTGCCCAAGCTGTCAGAAGGCGTCAATGTAGTCGGTATTGACGAAGCGCAATTTTTTGATATGGACCTCACCAGGAATTGTGAAAAACTGGCATTGGAGGGCATTCGAGTCATCGTAGCGGGATTGGATATGGATTTTAAAGGACGGCCATTTGGTCCCATGCCCCATTTGTTGGCGGTCGCTGAGTACATCACAAAAGTACATGCCATTTGTCCACACTGTGGTAATTTAGCGTCTCATTCTTATCGACTGGAAGATGCGGGACCTACCGTTGTACTGGGAGAAAAGGATAAATACGAGCCGCGTTGCCGCTCTTGTTATAATATGGGGAATATTTTGGCTTTGAAGACTTTATGATAGCTGAGTCATCCCGAATTTTCTGATCAGAAAATTCGGGATAACTCATATTTGAGGACTTTAACCATTCAAATTGTATCACTACTTCACCTAGAAATATTCCAACAAAGCAACAATGCCATTATAGGAGACCACACAAGAGAAAAACAGGGCTGCATATAAGCCAATTTTTATCCAAAGGTTAGTAGCATAACCTTTCATCACTTCTTTGTTGCGAATCAATAAAATGATACTTAGTACGACTACTGGAAGCACAAATACATTGAATACCTGGGAGAGAATTTGCATCTCAATGGGGTTGGAACCAAAAACAGGAACAATCAGCGCTACTAAACTGGCGATAAAAGTCACAACCCGAAACTGACGAGAATTGGTATCTAATTCACCCGATTGATAGTCGGCCAGTAGAAGTGGGACAATTAATAAACAAGGAAAGATTGAGGACAATCCAGCACTAAGGGTACCAAAGAAGAATATGGTGACCGCAAATTTTCCAGCTACCGGCTCTAAAGTGTTGGCCATATCTAGTACTTTGGTTACGGCAAGTCCTTGCTCGTATAAAGCGCCACAAGCAACTGCCATTACGGATCCACTAATAATGAAAATTAAAATAGCAGCAGTAATGGCATCCCTTTTCTGATCCTTCAAATTATCTATGGTCCAACCTTTTCCTCTCACAAAAAGAGGCCTAGATAGAAAAGTGGCGGCAGCCATGGTGGTCCCAACAAAAGCGGCTACCATCATTTTTCCGCCCGGAACATCGGGGATGGATGGAATTAAACCTTGTACGACTTCTAATGGGAGCGGATAAACGAAAAACAAAGAGAAAAGGAAAGATAACCCCATAAAGGTCACAAAAATGACCAGTATTTTTTCGAAAAAGGTATATTTTCCTACCAATAGTAAGGCATAAAAAACGCCAATAACCAAAATGGCAATACCCAGTACCACCTCATATTTGTACCCAAGCAATTGGGGAAAGTTTTGAGCCAATAACTCATATATGATATTGGAAGAAATGCCAAGAATACCCATTAAAGAGTTCCATTGCCCGAAAGTGATACCAGCAATGATGAGGATTGCTAATAATTTCCCTCCTTTTAGGTGCTTTTTAATGCCAAATAAGGCCGTTTCTCCAGAAACAAGCGCGTACTTTCCATAAGTAAACATTAAGACTCCAGAGAAGATACAACTCAATAAGAGAACCCATAATAATTCCATACCGTAAGTACT
>CAXIDD010000176.1:0-9102 GCA_964021975.1 uncultured Saprospirales bacterium
TAGCGGACTAGATGCCCTTATCGATTTTCCAGTAATTCAAGTATTTTTCGATGTAGCCGGAGGCCTTCTGTTTCTGCTAATACTTGTATTCATTCCATCTGTTTTACTGCACACCTACACCTTCATCAAGTTTGCCGGTAGCCACCGAGAAAAAAAATGGCTGACTCAGCTATGGTTTTTGGTTTTTGTGATCATGACTTTCTATGTTTCATCCGTATTCTTAGCCTTATTTTCTTTAATTCAATTTGCTACAGTACTAAGAACGATTGCACTGGGTGCCGCTTTTCTGATCCACTGGATAACCTATGCCGGTATTTTTAAATTTAGGCTATCTAAAGACCAGGAAGAAATAAGGGCTTTGGTCAAAAAGTGGAAGTCAAGTTCTGTTAAGCCTGCCATCCCCTCGCTCCTACAGGATTCGGTAGGTGATGAAAAGCGAACCGTATCTTTAACCGCCGAAAATTCATATTTCAAAAAATTAGAAACGCTTTGTGCCAACGACCGGATCTACCTTGACCATACCTTGGACAGAGCGCAAGTAGCTAAAATGCTAGAGATAAGTCCAGGCTATATTTCTCAACTCGTCAACACCATTACGGGAGAGAATTTCTCTACCTATATCAATCGCTACCGGGTTGAAGCCGTCAAAACAATGATTGCTGACGCTGAGTTTGACAACTACAGTTTACTAGCAATAGGGCTAGAATCCGGATTCTCTTCAAAAACCACTTTTTACACAGCTTTCAAAAAAATAACAGGAATGACCCCAAACATGTACCGAAAAACACACAAGTAGTTCGGATTCGTAGAAATTCAAGGTTTCGGAACTCCTAGCAGTAGCATTTGGCCTACTATTACAGTAGAAACAACCCAATGAAACTATGAATTTAATACGAAGTTTTTTCAACGACTATTATTTTACAGATACTGGACAAGGTATAGAAAGAGCGCAAGGAAAACTAAATTTATACTCCGCCCTACCTAGAACCTACCTTGTAATTATCTTATTATTGCTTACCCTTAAGCTTACTGCTCAAGACGTGACAGAATCTTCTTCTGGGCTAGGAAGAACCGATTTTAAAGCTGGATACTTTGGTAACATATCCTCAAATCACGGCCTCCAACTTGGTGCAGAATACCTCTGGAAGGAGAAAGTCAAAAACAAGGAAAGAAGGGAGCAGCAAAAAACGATTAGGCGTCAACTATTGCTGAACGGGAACCTAGGTTATTCCACAAATTTTGCCACCCGAACTCAGAATGGGATATTCGCTTATTCCGGTCTGACCCTCCGCTGGGTCAACGCTAAAAGCAGGGCGCTTTACGTAGAGTTAAATCCACTCGGTCTTTACCGCTCGGTGCTCCCCACAACCTACGAAGTATCCGCTGACAAAGTCAGGAGTGTTTCGTTTCCTGGAAGAAACTATCACGCCCCCTCAGTAGCCATTGGAATAGGACAGTTCCGCAAAGAGGAAAGACGATCTGGTTATTACTTAAACCTCCAGTACACTTTACTTACCAACTACAATGCAGACATTCTACCCATCGTCTCACTGCACTTCGGTCGCAGATTTAATTTCAGCAACAAGTAAACAATAGGACAAATTAACTTAAGCGCTGCCTACCACAGGTAGCCGCAAGCATTCAGAACTATTGCTCCCTCATTTAAATAAAATACCACAAACAATGAATATTATAAATCTTAAAACAGCAGTTATCCTGGTCGTACTATTCCATATTCTCTCTTGCTCAAAAGAAGAAATAAACCTTAACGACCTAAATGAAACCATATATGTAAGACACCGACAGGCCGATATGCCCGCTTATGTACACGGCGATGCTTCTGAAAAAACATTCTTAATCTACCTACATGGTGGCCCCGGTGGAATGGGATTGGAGGCCCGTATAAATACTATGATTACTGAAGTTGAAAAGAATAATGCAGTTGTCTATTTTGATCAGCGGGGATCAGGGAATGCGCAGGGTAATTATTCAGAAGAAGCCGTAAGCATCGACGCAATGGAAGAGGATGTGCTGGCATTGGTAAAAGTCTTGCGGGCCAGATACGGTGACGACGCCAAGTTCTTTTTAATGGGGGCGAGTTGGGGAGGCACTCTAGGCCCCGCGACCTTGCTAAAAGAACAAGAGGCTTTTTTAGGATGGATCGATGTAGCGGGGGCACATAGCCCTAAAGACTTATACGAAGAGTACCAAATTACCTTGCTGAAAACAGCAAATATGCAAATTGCCTTGGGGAATAGTGTCTCTCATTGGGAAGGTGTCCTTGAGCTAATTCAAAATGTAGGTTCAGGCTACAGTGATGAGGATCTCTCCAAATTGAATGGCAAAGCACATGAATCAGAAATAATACTTGCCCAAGACATGGTTATCAATGAACCACAACTTCTTGGTAAGAATGGGAAAGAGCGAAGCTTCACCGAAAGGAACAACCTACGGACATTAATTATTTTAACCGTAGAAAAGGGCCTTTATCGAGACGTGTCATTCACGGACCGCCTATCCGACATTACCATACCTTCATTAATTCTTTGGGGTAAACATGACCTTGTTGTTCCTACAAAGTTTGCTCAAGAAGCCTTTGATCAACTAGGCTCTACTCATAAAGAACTCTTGATCTTCGAGCGTACGGGACATAGTCCACTAGAATCTGAGCCCGATCTTTTTGCCAAAAAAGTGATCGAGTTTATTAATGAATATAGGTAAGTAGAAGAGCAAATTAATCAATAAACTATGATGGCATCTTATTCCATTATTTTTGTACGCTTAAGTACCTGGACTTTCGCAAAATGCGAAAGTCCAGCTAAGAAGTTATTTGAATTTAGCAATTCAAACAGCTTCTAAATATTAAACCCGTATTAACTATAGTTATTGTGGTGGTGGTGGCGGCGGTATGGCTTCTCCTTCTAATTCTACCGGACTATTATTTTCCAACTTATTTAAATTCTCTTCAATATAGGCTAGGTTTTCATAGCCCGTGTTTTTGGCAAGTTCATAGGCTTTTCTATAAACTATCAAGGCTTCATCTTTCCTGTCTGCTGTAATCAAAGCTTCTGCATAGCTGTCGTATGTATTGACTGACTGAGGATAATAAGTCATCGCCAATTTGAAAGTATTCAGAGCATCATTAACTTCTCCCTCACGCAGATAATTATAGCCTACAGCATTTAAGTAGAGCTCCTCGGGCTTATACGTTTCTCCAATTAGTTTGCTGTACTGTTTATAATGTTTTATTGCCGCTTGGACAAAGCCCTCTTCTGCAGTATTCGATTCGAAGGTTTTCAGTAGTAGATCTAGGTCTGAAAGATCTATTCCGTTATGAACAGTTTCTCTGGAGAAGTTTAAATGTTTATACATGTAAAAATTACCAGCCGACTCTAATAATCCTTCCATTTCATCTCCGTTTAGCGAAATTCTAATAGTGGAGTTTCTTGTTCTGAAAGGGTCATACAAGGTTAAAATCAATTGATTTCCTTCGATAGATGCATTTTCTACCTTCATTTCCTCCTTTACATGAGGTGAGCAAAATGATAGCCTAACTTCTGGCTCTCCGTCCACTTCAAGAATTTCCAGGATCTGTCCATGATAGTTAAACCCATAAGTAGAAGTTCCGTACCATTTTCCTATTATACTTTTTAAATCAATGCTTTCACCTTTGGCCAATTCAGGAATTTGATAACTTGGTTTAGGTTTTTCAATTTTAGGATATCCTCCTGATTTTTGGAGGTCATCAACGACCTGCCAGCTTATTTTTTGAATCAATTGAGCTTCTTCAGTAGGGATATCCACTAATAATTGTTGATCTAATGAAGCTTCGCCTCTACTAGATAATCGATTGCCAGAGATAGTTCCTGATAATCCCAATGGGCTATCAGCTAGTAGTGTGGAGAAAATCGTAATAGCAGATAGATAGGAGCCTAAAGAAGAAGGGTGCGTACCGTCATTATCATATAAATTGAGGTTTGTCTGAGTGCCAACCTTATCCCACACCAAGCCAGTTGGTACCAGCATAGCATCAAGTTCTTTAGCTATTGCAGAATAAGCATGTGTCAAGATGGCTTGTTCTTTTGGTTGCGCTCTTTCAGACCAAGTCATTAGGAATGCTGTCTTAGCGCCGGCTTTTTTCACTTCAGTATCAAACTTTCTAGCGTGTTCAAAAAATTGTTCGGTTTGCCCGAAAAACATGTCGTTATCTATCATGATCGCCATTCCTAGTTTACTTTGCTCTTGTAGAACAACATAATCCCATTCGCCAGACCTGATCGTTTCCAAGGTACTTTCTTCTTGCCAGTGATGGGCTAGGGTCATGCCACCTTCACTGATCAATTGAGTTTCTACAACCCGCTCTGGAAACTTCTCTAGTATTAAAGATTTTAGTAATTCGGGCATACTATTATAATAGGTATAACTATTTCCGATAAACAAAATCCGTAGGTTTTCTGCTTGTTTAGGGGTCGAACAGGACAAAACCGTAATCACCAACAATAGCAGACTTAAATACCTTTTTAAATGATTCATTAGGGTAGGTTAATAATATTTATAATTTTGAATAACCAAGAACTGCCTATGAGATTTATTCAGGTCTTGAATACTCAATTAATTCCTCTACGTATACAAAGTCACCTTGAGTCTGATTAAGCTTAATGAAGGTTTTTAATGCAGGAGCATATAACCAAACCTCCTCTTCAATTGCGCTATATCCTCTTGAATTCGTGATTTTACCTGAATATTTAATTGTATAGGCCATGAATGTCCCTGCTTCTACCGTTTCTTCTTGGTATGATAATACCTCGGCATCTTGACTTTGGTTTCCTGTTGTACCATCTTGGCTAGTCCAATTGTTCTCATATCTCCACTTTTTACCCACTTCCAGGGGCCAGTCGTACTTAGGGGTTTCACTTTCTTCAGGCTTCACAATCTCAGTAAGGGGGATGGTATCTTTTCCAATTGTCATACCTAAAGCTCCATCAAGATGGACGATTTCTCTTGTATCTTCTCCTTCTGATCTTACTTCTCCTTCCGTCGTTACGCCTTTATATTTCCAAACCCATTTTTCGCCGACTTTATAATCAGCTAAGGTAGGTTGTTGGGAAATACCTGATTTCGTTGCGCTGTTGCAAGTACTAAGAAAGACTAATGCAAAAAGTATTATTATTTTATTTTTCATATTAATTATCTTAAAAAGCTATTTGAAATTGATCTTTATTATGTAGCAAAAATGACACAATTAAACCATTGGGGCGTTCTCATTTATAAATCCGACCTCATCTGTTCCATTGGTTTCAATTCAATTTTAGTCGATCTAATCTGCCACGGTTAGCTAAACTGCGTTTTATAGTGTTTTATAGCTTGTGAACGTTCGTTTATTACTTCTTTTCAGCATTTTCATTCTAATCCATATGATAGCGACTATAAGGATGATCATCCAAGCAATTGAAGTTAGCATCCCTTTTAGGATCGTAAATGTACTTGATAAAAGCACAATCGTTTCGGAGAACTCAATTGATTCTGAGATCATTAAAATGATACATACGTTTTCTGAATAATCAAATATCATTGACAAAAATGGCAGGATTAAAAATATCGAAGTGAATCTACTTCTGACCCCAGTTATTTTAATCAACCGAAATAATAGACTGCTTAAAAACAGAGCCAGTAAGAAGGGATAGAGTATATCCAACAATGTTAATTGTGGAAAAAGATAAAGGTCAATAGTTGGATCATTCAAGTTTTTCAAAATTAATTTCGCTTCAGAAACCGAATACCCAAAAGTTTGAAGATCAAATGCTTTAATCCCAATTTGATTATTGATTACCGGAAAAGTATATAACATCATTAGCAGCAATACAAAGTGACTTGATACAAATAAGACACCTATTTTCTTTACGGAGGAAGTTTTTAGAAGGAATGCATTTAAAATTGACATAAGCTTGTTTTGATTAGAAACAAAGTTGGTCAATTCGAGTGGTGATTCCATTAACAAATGATAAGCGTTAAAATTGTGCTCTTAATCTACTTAAAGAAATAGTAGTTATCCCTAAATAAGAAGCAATGTCAGAATGCGGAACAAGATTTTCGATATTCGGAAAAGTCTCTCTCAGTAGTTGCAATCTATCTTTCCCTCTAAGGGAAGCCAAGCCAATCTCTTTTTGAACCTTCGTCATAAGTTCATTTCTTAATACGGTATTTCCGAAATGCCTGATCTCTAGGTCTTCGATCATTAATTTTTCGAAGGCATCGGCATTAATAGTCGCCAGCTCCACATCGGTTAAGGCCCGTATGTTAATAATTGATCGTCCTTCTTTATTTCTGGTCGTGCTAGGAGATATGATCGACAAAGGCATAAAAAATGAAATCGTCACCTCTTCTCCCTCCGGTGTGTAGAGAAAAGTCTTACAGATTCCCTCTATCATAAAATACTCGAGAGTATTAGTTCTTCCGACTCTGGTTATAGAATCTCCTTTTTTGATTGGAAGGTATTCGATTAAATCTCTGATTTTCCCAATTGATTTAATTGAAACAGGTGTAACCGCATTAATAATTGAGCTAATCTTGTCGGACATATTTTTAATTTTAGAGCAGTATGGCATAGCAACGCTTGCTATTCGGTGTTGTAGCCAGTATCCTATTCTTATACCACTTATTGAATCAACTTTATAATAGTATAAAATATTGATATATGCTGAGTACAGGACAAAACTAATTCAAATACCCATCCCGCCCCTTTTATTCCTAAAGGAGGCCTACCCGCGGACTTGGTTCCCTTTTGCTAGAGATGCAATTTGTTGTTTTGCATTTTTAGTCTGACAAGCCAAGAATTGTAAGTCCTGACTTGTCAGACTATAGCTTAAAAGTTTATCCCTAAATAAACCTGTGGCTCAAAAAGAAAGTAGTTTCTCCATTTATCGTCCAACTGCTTAAACCCATCAGGGGCATTGTTATCAAACATCCAGGCCATACAATTAACCTGTGGTTCTATGAAAAATCGTTTTTTCTTACCAATTTCGATACGGTAGCCCAAATGATATGATGTATACAGTTTAAAGTCATTTCCAATTTTGTCACCGTTTAAATCCATATAGGTTTGAAATTGTGGTAGGACTTCAACCGTTGCAAATAAACCTTTCCATAGCATGCGTTGGTACGATACGCCTATTCCTGTTTCTCGCACATGTCCTGGATAGAATTCACTTTCGGTCTCTAACTTATCCAAAAGACCATCCCACCAGGTGATTCCCATTGGTTGAAACAATCGCCAGGTAGCAAACTTCACGCCTATGATGTTCTTATTATCCAGGTTGCGTTTTATATGAAGCTCTAAGTGTTTTGTACTTGTTTGTTCGTTCCAGGTACCATTAAATATCTGTGGTAAAATAAGAAAAGGTATGCTTACCCTGTACTTATGGGCTACTTCAGTTTCATTATCCTCTGCTGAGTTAGTTTGAGCAAAAGCACTAAGTGTGCAAAAAAGTAAAAGAATTGCAAGTAAATTTTTCATAATGCTAATATTTTTTTTGAAAATTCCGATTGCTGCAAAGCACCTCCCCTTATCATTAGTTTATCTAATAAAGGAGAAAGGAATCATCATCCGATGATTATTCACGCTGCTCTATCGAATTGATAAGGCAAAGATGGAGTGGAAAGAAAGGTGAATCGTTCTGAAATGAAATTTCGAACTTGATAGTGAAATCTGGAACTTTTTAAACAGCCTTAAATTTGATTAGACTTCACCCAAGCCTTCGGTGTCATTCCTTCATTTTTTTTAAAGAAGGTATTGAATACTGTTTTAGAATTAAAGCCACTTTCATAAGCTAGTGCTAAAAGGGTAAGGTGGCTATTGGCAGGGTTTAGCGCGTGCTCTTTGAAGTGCTCTAAACGAAGATTATTGATGTATTCATTGAAGTTTTGACCAATTCTTTCATTCAGCAACCAGGAAAGCTTATTGCTGCTAACATTCACATTTTCGGCTAGCTCGCGTAAAGATAAAGATGGATTTTGAAACCACTTTTCTTCCTTCATTCCTTTTTCAAAAATTTCTAAAACCATGTCGATTTCAGCATCTGACATTAAGACTTTGGGAGGGGCAATTCGTATTTTTTTTTCGGGATCAGGTGGTAATAGTTCTATACGGAAAGTAGCTTGCAGTAAATCCTGGAACCTCTGATACTGGTGTAAAGGTTTAAGCAGCGGAATATTCATGAAGTTTATGATTTGACCGGTACGCATCCTGATGTTTTCTTCCAAAAAATCTAATGCCATTTCGTGTTTGTCCAAATGGACCAACAAAAAAAGTTGCCAGGGGAAAAGCGCTCCCCCAGAATCTTCTTTTATCATTAAGCTAACCCTGCTGATATCAATATCGACCTTATCTTCTGGATTGACCAACTTGTACAATACTCTGCATTCTTCTGGTCTCTCGGCCAAAGGGGTTTGATCTAAGAAGTCATTTAGTTTTTCGTAATCTTTCAAAAGAATTAAACAAAGTTGTTTTAATGCGATGGAATGTGTGAAACCCGGATTGATGCTCAAGGAGGTCTCTATACATTCTAAGGCTTTCGGGTAGTCCTCGTTTAAATAGTGAATATTTGCTTTGGTAAAATAATGATTCGGAGATAAAGGGTTTATTTTTAAAATATTATCCGTATGCCAATGCGCTTTTTCGAAATAACCTACCGCTGTATACAATTCGCATAAACCTTCTTCTGCTTCCGTATAGGATGGATTGAGTTCTATTGCTTTTAGAAAACATTTATGCCCATTGATGAAATCCCATTGCCCCCAAAAAGACAATGTCGCTTCACTAAAACACCCTACATAGGATTGTTTGTCCAAATTAAAACCTTTGCTGAGATTCACTGCTGATATCTGCAATAAGCTTCTATCATTTCCCCAGGATCCGGACATGGCATAACAATACGCCAAACCAAAGTAAGGCAAAGTAAATGAGGGGTCTATCGCTACACATTGTTCATAGAGTTCTATGGCATTTGCGATTCCTGGTCCATCCCACATTAAATGCTGGTAGCGACCTTTAAGATAAAGGTTGTAGGCCTCTATGTTTTGGGTAGGCGCTTCAATTAGATGTTC
>CAXIDD010000177.1:0-9049 GCA_964021975.1 uncultured Saprospirales bacterium
TTCTCAACTTAAGTTTCCAATGCGTTTTAGACCCAAGCATATAGAAACAGGATTTTAGAATTAAAGGATTTCCAGAATAGAGTTAAACATGGTTTGGAGGTTATTCATGCATCAATATTCACAAGTATGAATACTGACTAAACGTATAAATGCAGCTAATTCTGTAAATTCAAAAAATCTGTAAATTTTGATTCACCCAGGAGGTTTCATGAATTCTTTAACAAGATCACATAAATGAAGCGATTTATAATAAAGACAGGTGGGTACCTACTTTTACTATTAGCAATCCTAATAATCTGGTTGCTAGCAATTTCCGCCTTTGTAGATCGTCAGACCTTCGGGAACCATGAAACAGATAGCAATTTACTGGTTTTGCAAGAAGGCCAACAATATGATCTTTTATTTATGGGCATTTCTCATGCGCGGAATTTTTCCAGACACCACAACCATCAGCGCGTAGAGCAAATTTTAGGTCAGAAAATTTTAAATATAGGTCAAGGTAATGGCGCCTGTGGAGTCAATGAACAGTTGTTTAATTTGGATTACTTTTATCATAAAAAAAATGAGACCAATACCCTGGTTTACTTCATCTCACCACCTTTGTTTTTTTCAGAATCCCTAGCTCTAGCTTCTAATACTTTTGATCAGGAGCCTTTTAGAATGGATTTCCTTCAGCGTTACTGGAACTTCCCTTCGGAGAATCATTGGGAAAGAGTTGTGTCTTATTTACAATCCAAATTTAGTCCACACTGGCTAAGCCATAGGCCATTTTCTTTAGAGATAATGGCTGAACAAATGGATCAAATAGACCCCAAAGTAGTTGCAGAAGGTCAGCAATTAGCCTACGGTACAGGACTCAATATGCAACGATTTGAAAAAAGTAAAGTAGGACTGAAAGAAACGGTGGCTTTGGCCTTAGATCAGCATACAAAAGTGGTATTCATTATTCCCCCTGCTTTATTCGGGCAATGGCCAGGTCACGAACAGGTGGTACAATTCGCTACAGAAATGAGGGATTTAGGAGCCATTGAGTTTTATGATTTTTCTGAAGTGATTTTAGAACCCAAATATTATTACGACCACCATCATCTGAATACGGCAGGCATAGTCTTGTTTACAGATAAATACCTTAAACCCATTTTAGGTAACTAATTATAGTTCAAGTCGATAAGCAGCCAATAAACCATAGCTGCTACCGAGTCCTACACTTTGTTGGTTGACATTTCGGCTAGCAAAGACGCCTAGGCGGAGGTTCCAATAATTGCCGGTATTGATCACATATCCCAATTGTAAACTGGCGCTGAAGGTACCATCCATCGCTAAGCCTGCCCAAAAGGCATCCTCCATCTCAAAAAGAAGGTTAAAGCGTGGTAAGTAAATATTTTCAAAAGCATAATCAACTTGTAGCGAAGGTTCAATAAAAGCGCCGTCCAAATCAAAGCGATAGCCAATCAAAGCATAAGCTTGCCACTCTCTTCTAAAATTGATGCTATTGTTATCTTCCACGAGTAGTAAATCCTGGGGGATTACTTGTTGTAAGCTAAGACCCGCAAAAAAATGAGCTTCTGTCCAATCGTCTAAGTCTGCCGTTCGGTAATAGGCACCGGCACTAAAATTAAAGTGCTGAGTACTCGCAATGCCTTCTAATAACAAGGGATCACTGAGATCAACCGCTAGTTCCTTGCTGGGATCGTACCGCAATTGGCTGGCTTTAGCAGATACGCCTAGAGAGAGTCTTTGGTTGTAGCCCAAGGGGATATGGTAGGCATAAGCTAATTGAATGCCGGTTTGTTGTAAAGGACCCGTTTCGTCTCTTAAAAGCTGCATTCCTAATCCCATATTGAGTCCTTCAAAAGGGTACTGGATGCCCAGGCTGATTTGCTTGGGGGCTGCATCAAAGCCGGCCCATTGTTGGGTGTAAGTGGCATTAGCTTCCAGGTAATTCCAGGCCGCCGTCATCCCCGGATTCCAGCCAAACTGCGTGCCGGGGAATAAAGGACTTACTGGATTTTGTTGTGCCCTTAAAAGAACAACCATCAATAGAAATCCCAATATTAAGCTTAGTTTTCTCATATGATATTTAATTATCTATCCAAAAAAGATCGAAAAAGCTTGATGCTTAACGTACAATGGTCAAATTCTTTTTCACACTTAAATTTTGCTCGTCAACCCGTAAAATATAGTAATAAACTCCTGCGGGTAAGGGCTTGCCTCTTAGGGTTCCATCCCAAAGTTCTCCTTTAATCTGATAGTCAATTTTGCTGTAAACCAATTGTCCCCAGCGGCTAAAAACTTTGATCTCATTTGCGGTATAAGTCTCCAAACCTGGGAAAAATAGCTCGTCATTTTGCCCATCTCCATTGGGAGAAATGAAGGTAACTGGCTCAAATCTTAATTCATCTTCCGGAATGGTTACTCGGATAACCACACTATCGCTGACCTCACAACCATCTGGCGATTGAAAGTTCACTTGATAAGTAATTTCTACCTCTGGAGCGGCCATGGGGTTTGGACAATTAATACAGCTTAAACCGGTGGCAGGTGTCCACTGATAATTACTTCCTTCGCTGGCATTCAGCTGGGTAGAATCCCCTCGCTCTATCGTACCGTCGCCACTGGCAAATCCTTCTAAAGTAGAGAATTGGACCCTGATTTCATCGCTTACCTCACAACCCGTATTGGTTTGTGCAATAACTTGGTAATTGCCCTCGGTCCGTGCATTTAAATTGGCTCCATTCGCATTGGTTGGAGTTCCATTTAGTGTCCAACGATAATTAACAAAACCTGGTGGAGCGCTGATGTTTAGACTATCTCCCGGGCATAAAGTCCGGTCTTCTCCCAGGTCAAGAGGTGGGCCTCCGGTGTCAGCGATGATACTAAACATCGCTTCCGTTTGACATTGGTTCGAGTCGGCAATCATCATCAGATAGTCCCCAGCGGCAAGATTGGGGAAGGAGCCCGTGCTGTTCCGCTGACCATTCAATTCAAATTCATAAGGAGCCGTACCTCCCCGGACTTGCACCGAAACGCGTCCGTCTATTTGGGTACAGCTGCTTGGTGTGACCATAACGGATTCAATGGTCAGGGCTGTATTCGCATCCATAATGACAATACTGGTATCCGTACTTCTGCCAATACTATCCCTCACGGTTACTTGATAGGTTCCTGCACTAAGATTGCTTAAATTACTTTCAACAGAAGTGAAATTATCTGGCCCTGTCCAATTGTAACGATAGGGACTTATTCCTTCATTAACAGTCAGTTGGATGCTTCCTTGGCTTTCGCCAAAACAGGGGACATCTGTGCTTGTCACTACTAAATTCAAGGAGTTTTCGACAATCTCTACTTCTCCATCCACTAAAATTAGTGGTATTTCATTTACTTGGCCACCATCCAATTGTCCAATCTGAACTGGGACAGGATCATTCGAAAAAGCGATCAGGCTGGAATCCCCGACTACTCCTAAAGCCTGGAAATAAAGACAAAACAAGCCACTACTATCTGGTAAATTGATACCTTCTCCTGCACCATCAAACCATACAAAAGGAAGCAAGCCTTCAGAAGAACGTTGTTGGTTAAAGTTAAATTCATTTAATCCAGGCAGCTCATAATTGTTGGTGCCCAAAAACGACAATACTTCAGCATCCCAATTTAAAGTGAATTGTAGGCTGATAATATTTTGAAAGTCAGTAGTACGCAGACAAATCCTTACGGAATCTCCTGGTCCTGTTTTCTGCTGTTCCACTAAAAAAGTAGGATCTTGAGCTGCTAAAGAAAAGGATAACGAAAGCCCCAAAATTAAAGAAATGCAATACTTCATAAAAGGTTTTTGAAGTCTAATCGGCTAACTAAAATTTGCGAAGTCTCCCTAACTTTAGGAAGACTTCGCTAGCATACATTCAATAAAACTTAATTTTATTGTCTCTGTAAAATAATTCTTCTGCTAGTAGAAAAGTCACCTGTACGTAGTTGTACTACATACCATCCAGAAGGTCCTAAGTCTGTACCCTGAATCGCTACTCGGTGTTCACCCGCATCGAATTGCCTTTGGATACTCTTTACTGTTCTTCCCAAAGCATCTCTAACCTGAATATCAACCACGGCAGCTTCTGGTATATAGAAGCGCATTTGAGTCTGATCGCTAAATGGATTTGGACGCAATGCTTCCAGGTATACTTGTCCTGTGATGATCTCTTGCTCTATAGGTGTTTCGGTATTTTGTAGGTATACAGTGTTAATCTGCATTTCTCCTCCTGTCCCGGTATAAGCAATAGCCGGCATGGTTTTAGCATCGGCCCAAACACGTTCTTGCAAGTCGGGTAGTGTAGCTGCACCTTTGAATTTCAAACTAAACAAAACTTGTCCTTCTTCTAATGTATATCCCGCTGGATTACCACTTGGATCATACCATAGAGTAGGAATGATGCCTTCTGCTATTTGGTGGAAAGCAAAACTATTGTCATTAATGCCTGGTAGATTGCCAGGTGTAATTTCTAATAATTGCATTTGCCCCGGATCAAAGTTAATATCAAACTGATAAGCAGCTAAGGCCTGGGCTTCCTTCACTCGGAACTCAACGGTACGTTCGTTCCCATCGATTGTCTCGACCAGCAATAAATCCAATGGGGTAGGGATCTGACGACCAAGCGCAGAACCATTTACATCTCCCAGTTTCATACCTACAAAATCAACATCCGTTACATCCGTTCTTAAATCTACCACCAAACGATCTTTCGGGATAGCATCTGCAAACGGATTATTGGGGTCTGAAAATTGATAGTTTGCATCCGTAAATCTCCAGGAAGGCATGTTATTCGGGAAAACATCCGTTCGTCCCAGAATTAATCTTTGGATATTAGCTAAATCAATAGCACCAACCGAGTTGGAAGAATCCACATCCGCCGCAATGATTTTATACGGAGAATCTAAAAATTGTAGCGTCAGAATATGACGTTGGATCAAGGCCAAATCAATGGCCGTGACGCCTTCTACAGGATTGGTGTTCCTGCTTGGACTAACCAAATAATCCAATCCGGTCTGTAATTCTAAGAATTCGTATAGACCATCTGGTCCAGTTGTTACAGGGTTTTGATCCGTACACTCTACTAATACCTCTTTTAGACCATCCCCTGTCTCGCGGAATACTTGACCACTGATATTAGCAATCGGTAGAATACATACCTCTCCAGGTACGATTTGGAAGGGCGCACTAACGATGCTATTCACATTTTGGTCTAGCACACCTACTTCTACAAATACTGGCGAATTATCAATAAAGATCGGGGTGCATAGGGCATCTGTAGCCGTCAACAAGACCTGCACCGTGAAAATGACCGTGCTGTCTGTCAAGGATGCGCCATTGCCAAAGAACCAAGCCATGGATACGGTCGTATCATTAATCACATTAAAATCATTCTCGTCGAGATCAGGCAAAGCAAAGTTGCCAACGCTAAGTATTTGTGCTACTGCTGGATCTCCTGTTTTGATGGACATCTGTAAAGAAGCGACGTTATTGAAGTTGGTTACTTTGACGGGGATATCCAGGATTTCTCCAATTGCACCTTCAGATTTTTCTGGGAAACAGAAACTGACCGCACCGGCCGGTGGCAATAACTCAATCATCACCTCAACCGTATCGGAACCACATTGGTTGGCTACGATTTGGGTGATGGTCTTGATTCCAGGACTTTGATAAGTAATGGATGGATTGAGGTCGGTAGAAGTTTGTCCATTTCCAAAATCGTAGAAATGACTAAATGGATCACCCGTCGCGGTACTTTGTAGGTTTACTTCAAGGTCGGTGGTAATTTCTACATCGAAACCAGCAACAGGAGCGAGGGTTTCATCTCTTATGACCGTTAGTGGTCCGCTACTGGTACAGCCATTTGGTCCCGTCACGGTAAATACATAATCTCCTGGTTCTGAGATCTCTGGATTGCGAATGTCAGCTGTAAAACCATTGGGTCCGGTCCAGGAAAAAGTAGCATCTGGTGTAGTGGAGTTTCCGCTAAGAATGGTGGTAGGATTATTACAATCCAATTGAGCCCCAATCACGCTAATGTCCGGTTGTTGAAAATCACCGTTGACAGCAATGGCAGCTGTTTGTTCACAACCTAATAGATCAGTCACGACTAAATTATAAATACCTGCTTCATCTACCGTGGGATTCTGCTCGATAGATTCAAAACCATTGGGTCCAGTCCAGGTGAAGGTAACGCCGATACTATTGCTAGTGGCCTCAAGTGTAACTTGTGGGGTATTACAATTGATTTGTACAGGAGTTACTACTTCTGCGGTCAAGTCACAAGCTACAAGGCTACAGCTTGAAAAGGCGGAAGTGTTATTATTGTCATCGGTTTGTACTGCGGTAATCGTTGCTCCATCTAGGTTTACATCACCTGGAACAGCGAAAGACCAATCTCCTAAAGCATCTGCTAAAACACTATTTAGATAAAATCCTTGGCAAGCTGCATCTGGACAGGCATCATTATCCTGAATATATAAGTCAATGCTTGCATTTGGAAGCGCAGTTCCAACAATTGAAAGAGGACTACTACCCAAAATTACTGGCGGAAGGATCCTATTTTGGGAACTTTGCTCCGTAAATATTCCGAAACTACTGTTGCAAGAAAAGTTATTTGGAGACAGTAGGTTTTCTGAGCTTCCTATTTCTACATTAATTCCTATCGTATGATTGGCAATTAGGTTGTTGGTAATAAAATTACCAGTGGCATCTGCTAGTAATACGCCCGAGCCGCCACCAAGGTCAGCCCCAGCTTCATTGGTACCAATAAGATTGTCAAAGACTTCGTTCCCAGAGGATCCATTTACGATTCCAATGTTCACACTTCCACCTGTCCCAGATAGGACGTTTTGCGAAACCCGGTTGTTGTTACAATTGTCGAACCAAAGGAATGGTCGATCCAAGGTAGAAGGCGTACCATCTATATCAATACCAATCCGGTTGTTAAAAATATTGCAATTATCGGCATTAAAAAGGGCCATTTGGTCTTGTCCAATATTGGTAACCATAGTGTTTCCAGATATGGTGACAAACTCAGCACCCCCGACAAAAACAACCCGATCAGTTACTCTTCTCATTCCCATCCCAAGCAAGGAGGTGTTGTCACCAATGGTTGCAAAAATAGAGGGAATATTATCTCCTCCATCTAAAATGATCGTTGGTGATTCAAAGCTAAAACCAGCCTGACTGGTACCATCAATGGTTAAGTTAGGCGTATTTATAAAGGGTAGTTCTGAAAGCAAGTTGATGGTGTGTGGCCCATCACCAGGAATTGCATAAGATATTTGGTTGATGTCAGGATTGCCAATGGCACATTCCATATGCGATCTTAAAGAACCTACGCCAGAATCATTATTATTAAGAACGGTAAGGCTTCCTTGCGCTGTTTCTACTGCACCGATATCAAAGTTACAGCCATCCGTTGATCCTCTTGGATTACCAAATAGATCAAAGTCGATAGGATCTGTGGTGTCTCCATCATTATCTGCATCATAATTATCTATTGGCAAAAGACTAGGGTCCGCATTACCGTGGGCAGGGGAGAAGGGTTGTAAACTAAAGTCAAAGGAAGCTGGATTGCTTAATAGTGGATCTAATTCCAAAATATTATTGACTCCTACCGTTAAGCCCGAACCAGTAGCATCGCTAAGTAAGTTATTGTTGGCGGTGATGGTACTTCCATCATTAAAGATATCAATGCCATCGAGGGCACTGTTGTCAAAAAATAAATTGTTGTTAATGTTGACATCATTCGCAAACTCTACATACAATGCTCCGCCATTTCCCTGGGAGGCGTTGCGATAAAAGGTAGAGTTGGTAATAGTGGCCGAAGCGAGGCTAGCTATGGCCAGACCTGCAGCAACATTGTTTGAGGAATTCTCATTAAAGATGGTATTGATAACATTCACCTCATTACCAGAGAAAACAGCTCCACCACTTGCATTAAGGGCCGTATTCAAAGCAACAGTACAATTGATTAAATTAGAGGCGCCGGAGCTCGTATTGTCAATAAAAAGGGCTCCACCAAACTGAGCTTGATTATTATTGAAGTTACAGTTGACAGCGGTAAATGGTCCATTGCCGAATACGGCACCTCCATTTTCATTTCCTGCATTCCCACTTTGTAAGATTAGATTCCTGAGTACAACTTCATCGGTAGTATTAATGGTAAAGATCCGACTATTACCTTCCGCATCAATAATGACTGAATTGTTACCTGGATCAATAACGATCCCTTGGGTAATTTCAATTGGACCAGAAGTCAATACAATAGAACCAAAAATGCTGAATTTAATGGTGTCTCCGGTCACCGCACAAGCAACTGCTTCCCGCAAAGAGCCTTCTCCGGAATCAGCTAAACTGGTCACTGGGTCTCCACAAGCTGCGGCTCCACGTGCCCAAAAGCCCCCATTAGCAATAATAGAATTGGCTTGTACTGGGCCCGTAATGGCTTGTCCAATACTGCCTTGTAAGCGAAGGTTTCCAGCGGTGGCATTGATAGCACCATTGCTAAAAACGGAACTATTCAGCTGGACTTGCGCCACTAGGCTTAGGCCACTAAATAACATCAGTAAGGCTGATAAAAAATATTTACTCATAACAGAAATTGTTTTTTTGATGTTTTTCTAAAAAATATTTATCGGAGCATTACTATCTTTTGCTGGTGCGACTAGCACTATTTTTTGAATTGTCTTTTTGTTGTTCTAAAGCTTCTAAGCGGGCCATTACATTGGCTTTTAAATCTGCCAATTCTGTTTGGAAGGCAGCTTTCTCCGCTTTTAGCTGGTCAATTTGATCCTGCTGTTCTTTGATGGCTTCTACTAAAACTGGTGTTAATTTGCCATAATTGACGGACTTATAGCCCGCTTCATCGGTATCGACCATCTCAGGAAAAAGCTTTTCGATATCTTGAGCAATAAAGCCAATTTGTTGTGCTGTAGTGAATTTTTTAGTTGGGAATTCTTCTACTTTCCAATTGTAATACAAGCCATCTAACTGCAATACTTTATTCAAGGCCTGATCAAT
>CAXIDD010000178.1:0-9040 GCA_964021975.1 uncultured Saprospirales bacterium
TGTACCCGCTTCGGTCTCTACATCTAAACCTGCTTTTACCGTGGCAACTTTAGTACCTTCTGTACCATCCGCAACGCTAATAGTAGAGGTCGTAGAGGTCGTCGTTCCTGCTTCTAAAGTAGCATAGGAAGCAGACCCGGGAGGATCTCTTAGTACATAATCCACTTTATTAGGTCCGGTCGTTACAAAATTATTACCCGTTGGGTAGGAGCCCATTAGATATGCCCGATATACTTCGTTAGTTCCTGGCCAATTAGCGACTTGTCCGGAGCTGGTTTTAGCTACAATATTTGCGGTAAGCGTAAAGCTATACTCCGGCTTATTGTCATCATAAGATGTGTTTGGAAAGCCACCAATAAAGGTATAATTAGCTCTTCCTTCGCTATTGGTACCTAGCATGATGGGTTCATTCGGCTCTGCCAAATTATTGGCAACCGTAATGGTAGCGTCGGTTACATTGACGGTAGAAGATTCATTGGTTTGGGAATGAATATATTCTTCAAAAACCCAAATATTCCAGGGGTAGCGACGAAGCTGTGTAAATACTGGGAATTGAAATAGATTACCGCCATTATCCGTTCGCAAGTTAATTTCTTGGGTTAAATCATCTTTTTGATAAGTAAAAGTCTCATCTGAAAGCCAGTCTTCTCCTTTGGAAGTTACGGAAAGGGAAGGTTCGGAACGGTAAATCCAGTCTCTACGTAGGTTATAATCAAAGGTACGTACGCTATCGAATCTAGATTCTAATTCTCCATTTACAAACAAATCCTGAAAAACAGAATCGGTTTCTGTTATGGGCTCTAGTGCTTTGCGCAAATCTACTTTTGCCTTAAAAGCTGGCGTATCAAAAGTGTAATTATCGTGAGAAATTGCCTCTACACTGAATTCCTCTGGAATGATATAAATAGCATACTCGCCCGTTTCATCATCATTAGAAAATTCGATAAAATTATTTTCGGTTGTATTTTCATTTAAGCTAAAAGGCTTAACGGGTACCAAGCGTACTTTAACCGGTCCAATATTGTTTTTAGATAATTCAAACCCAATTTTCTTATCACCTTCTAGGGTACCACCTACCATTCGGCCTGCTAACTTCACTTTAGTATCATCATAAAACTGCATTCCAGTAATGGGCTCCTGAAAATCAAATAAAAGTGGTAAGTTCAGAGAGTCTACGCCAGGAAAAACGGATTCGTTAAAGACATGGCCTGCTTTTTCTACACTTACGTAGTGGTCTCCAATTGGGACGGAGATACTAAACTCACCACTACTGTTGGTCTTGATCGGAAGGTTGTCTCTACCAGATACTACCTTCCCATCTACTTTAATAAAGGCATCTTCTACCGGAAAATCGGTGTCTCGATAAGTCACCCGCCCTGTCACCAAGAAAGAAGAAATATCAATAAAATCGACATCGTTGTGTACAAATTCTCCATCTCCGATAAACCGTGTTTTAGCAGGAGGATCAAAACTGTGTTGACCAAAAACTGGCGTTGCGCGGTATATTTCGCCTTCGCCTCGATAGGGAATACCACTGATAAAATAAGAACCCACATCATCCGTAAATGCATGTCTACTCAACAGCTCTGTTGGTAGTATATCATTAGAAAAAGTAGAGTTGGTCCCCGTAAGTCGTTCAAAAGTGGTGTTATCAAACTCGGTAGCACTAACAATCTTACCATGATTGCCGTTGAAGCCATTGTCATTTTGAGAATTATCAAAAACGAAGTCACCGAATCCCTCATCTAAATGCCAGTTGAGGATTAATCCGTCTTCTTTTCCAGAAGTTACGGTTTTGTAGTACCGAGCCGTTTCTTCATCACTTAAAGAACGATTCCAGACTCGAATTTCGTCCATTTTTCCATCCAAATTATAACCAAAGGTATAATCAAAAACAATGTTATTTAATGGTACGGAGCTTGTTCTGACCGCCACTTCACCATTCAAGAACAGCGAGACAGAATCTCGGTTATAGTTAAAGGAAATATGATTCCATTCGTCGTCATTCCACAACTCTTTTGGGTCATTTAATAAATCGTAGATCAATTCTCTACGTTGTCCACCTTCTCCAACTATAAACCACAACTCTCTTGTGTCATCTGGGTTATCACTAAAAATTCCATCTTCAAAGTAAGAAAAGATAAAGGATTCAGAAGGTAAAAAGAAGTAAGAATACTGGTCAAAATCATCTTGGAAAGAGCGGTAATTATCCATATTCACCCAACCTTCGATGGTAAAACCTTGAGAGAAGTCGGTATTGGCAATTAGATCGGCTTCGATGAGGCTATTGCCATCTAAATCAATACAAGTACCTTGAGAAGGCCCCGGCTCACTTGAATTAACGACCACTTTTACATCTGGCACAGCCGTCCCGCCTTCATAGGATATTTGTCCAGAAATAATACCCCGTGGTTGGCGGAAGCCGACGGCTCTTAACTCGTTGGAGACCAATTCTTGCTCTACACAAGTAGAGATAGCCATAATTTTATATTCATAATACTGATTGGCCTCCACATTTTGATCAACCCAATTGAGGGCACCATTCTTTACATTGGCAATCAATTTGAAATCAGAGCCTGATTCAGAATACGGCCTGCGGTAGATTTTATAGGCTTCAATTAGGTTCTCTTTGTTGGCGGTCCATTCTAAGGTAACTCTATCTGGATAATAACCTTCGCTGACATCGAAATCTACGAGGACATCACTGATGTCATCTTCTAAATATGCTTCGACGGGTTCGGAAATATAAACCGTATTATCTTGGCGTTTAACGATGAGTTTATAGCGGTAATTGACACACAATTGGGCATCTTCGTCAATATAATCTGCCGCTAAATTTTCAAGGGTTATTTTTTCAACCACACCCGTTTGCAAGTTTCGCTTCTCCAGTGTTGTTTCTTGCGGATTGTAACACCCCAACCAAGGCCAGTATACATAAATACGCCCTCTACTGATTGGAAAAGCATCGGTAATGGTGATGTCATCTAGCGTATAATTCGGTCTGATACTTACTACATTTGAGCTTGCTTTTTCACCACAAGGGTTATAAGACGTGACTCGGTAATAGTATTGTACCCTATTCTGCGCGAAATCTAAATATTGGTCACTATTGGTCGTTAATTCCGTGATTTGAGGATTGGAAAAATTACTGGAAGTACTGCGTTCCACTACAAATTTGTCCAGATCTGCTTTGGTTTGGATGGTCCAGGCAAGTTTTACTTGCTGACTACAGCCATCCTCCGTAGCGGTTAAAACAGGGTTAAAAGGATCTGCATAAGTTCGGGTAGAAACCGATTTACTGAGTACCGTATGGGTAGTTCTACTTTTGGTATACAGATAAGAGCGTATTTGGTAATTGTGTGTAACCCCCGGAATAGCTGTATCATCTGTAAAGGTCATATTTCCACCTTCTAGACCACTAAGGGATGGGGTAATGTTTTGTCCATCTCTAAAAACAAAGTGCCTTAATTGGGTAAAAGAAATGCCTCTCGTATTTGGATTATTCCAAGTTAGTTGTATCCCATTACAATTATTAGCAATGGAACTTGCTTGTAAGTTTTGTACTGGATCTATGGTCTCTGTTTCTATCTTATAGTAGCAATTGCCACCATCTCCTCTCTGATTATCGTTATTATCTAAATCCCAATCAACATAAAATTGAAAATCGATAGCTTTTCCTAATAGATTTTGTGGAATATTGTCCCATTTGAATTTCAAATATATATCTAAACCATCTTGTCGGGCACCAACATATTGTACATCTGTATTTATAGGAGAACCCGGCCAATATCTCCAGATGGCATTTTGATAGTCAATGTCAAACATCAATTGGCGGTTTCCTGCTGCATCAAAATAGTACATAGTACCACGGTCCATTGCATCCGTTGGGAAAAAGAAGGAACTTGGGAAGCCAAGTGGTGCACTGGTCACTCTACCAATGAATTCTATAAAAAAGGCGCCTTCTTCATAATCATATTCTATGTCAACGAAGCTACACTGGAAGTTTTTAAAGGCTTCCTCTTCTGAGGTATCTGCATGAAGTGTAACAGTGGGAAATAGAAAGCAAAACAACGCTAGAAGGCTTATCGATTGTTTTGACCATTGTCTATTGGGCAGAATCATATCTCTCATATGGAAGGTATTTTGAGTTTACCTACCTAAAGTCAAGAAAAGAGTTGTCCAAAAAGAAAAAAAGGGGTGAAGTAGCTGATTTTTGGGGAGAAATGCCTCTTACTACGCAAATTTATTAGGTGTTAATTTATTCTCTTTAATATAAGGTCTTATCCTCTATTATCAAATCAGACGGTCGGCAGGAGGGTTTCATACCAATTAGGATTTGAATATAATCTGGCACCCCATTAATGGCAATTAATTTTTGCCCTTTATTCCGAATAATACCCCTTATATATTTATACAATTCTTCTTCCCATTTCCGATCAATAAGACGCTCTCTGTCTTTGCCAGAGAAAACAAGTTGTATATATATTTGAGAGAATGTACCAGTCGTTTTAGATGATTTGGTTATCCAAATTGAATGCAAAGTACTAGCGTACAATCCCTTCGAGCTTGCTTTTAGGATTTCACCCTTTTCCTATAGATATTTAATCCCTTTGGGATATGATATTTTGTGTTTCTTCAAAAGCGGTTTAATTTTTCTAATAAATTAGCAGCATAATTTTTAGCCAGCGGAATGGTCTGGTCCCCCAAGAGTACTTCAGTAGGATGGATACTGGACAAATGTGCTAAATTGACCACATAAGACTTATGTGTTTTGAAAAAATTAGGGTGGCTGAGTTTGGCGATAAAATGGGTTAAAGAAGAACGGACTAGGTATTTCTTTGCTGTCGTAACAACTTCCACATAATTATCTGCCGCTTTTAGGTATAGAATTTCTTCAAGTTGAATTTTAAAAAAACTCTTTTTCTCTTTGATAAAGATAGCTTCCTTCAATACTACATGATCATCTTCTACCTCTGTTTCGAACCCTTGACGGCTAGAAAAATTGGTTAATGCTACTGTAATAGCTGCCAAAAGTTGTTCTTCTCGAAATGGTTTGACCAGATAAGTGGCGGGCTGAGTAGTCCGTGCCCGTTCAAGCGTAGTGGGGTCACTCAAGGCCGAAGTAAAAATAAAAGGCATGTGGTGCTCTTGATGAATCTTTTCTGCCAAATCAATGCCATCTTTATTTCCTAATATATTGATATCAAGCAAAACCAAATCCGGCTTTTCATAAGCCAAAAGCTCAATTGCAGATTGATAATCTACAGCTGGCCCCGCGACCTCATAACCATTTGAACTCAGCATTTGCATCAAGTCCACTGCTATTACAATTTCATCCTCTACAATCAATATCTTCATCTTTTAGGCCGTTTTAGAGGATTGATCCCGTAGTTCCTGGAAACGCACTTTGAAGACAGAGCCTTGATCATAACTATATTGGAAATCACCTTTTAGTTGTAAAGTCGATAGCATATTCACCAAGCGCAGACCCAAAGAATTGGTTTTCTTTATTTCAAAATCAGGTGGCATCCCTTGTCCGTTATCTGCGATTTTGAGCTCGTAGGTATCTTTTGCAAGTGGCTGGATTTCTACCTCTATTAGTCCAATATCCTGGTTTGAAAACGCATATTTATAAGCGTTAGTCACCAATTCGTTGATGACCAATCCTAGTGGAATTGCTGTATCAATATTAAATCGAATATTTTCAGCCAATAAATTCAATTTAATGGATTTTCCTTTTTGGGCAAAAGCATGCCCTAGATGACCTAATAATTGCTCTAGATATTGAGCAATATCTACCTCCTTTAGTTGATCCGATTGATAAAGATTCTCGTGAATTAAAGACATGGCTTCTACTCTACTTTTTCCTTCACGAATACTAGCCAAGACCGTTTCGTTGTGCACTTCGCTAGCTTGTAGATTCAGGAGACTAGACACCATTTGTAAATTGTTTTTGACTCGGTGATGAACTTCTCGAAGAAGGATTTCTTTTTCTTGAAGTGAAAGGGCTAAGGCCTCACTTTTTTCTGCAATTTCAACATTTTTATTGCTCAATTGCGTATTGACCTTTTGCTTTAGGCGAGATTGATTCCAAAATAAAAAGGCGAGACCCAACAATAAAAATAGACCTATACCTAAAAGGATTTTTATCTGCTGGTCCTTTTGTTGAATGCCAAGCATTAATGCTTTTTGTTGAGTGAGTATACTGATTTGAGCCTCTTTCTTTTCAGTGTCATACTGAACTTGCATGTTGGCAATGGATTCGTTTCGGTCTTTATTGAAAAGGCTATCCCGAGTCTCTCGGTAGCGTTCTTGATACTCATAAGCAATGCGGTAATTTCCCATTTTACTATAACATCTTGCCAAGGCCGAATAGGCATCATTCATTTCTGTATACGCTTCGGTTTCTTCGGCTAATTGTTTGGAACGCAGAAGGTAAGGCAAGGCTTTTTGGTATTGCTGTTTTTGGTCCTGATAAATATTACCAACCATTAAACTAGAAGCGGCAACACCCAATTGAAAATTAATTTGCTCTCGGATTTCTAAGCTTTTCAGGTGTAATTCTAAAGCCTTATTTTCAGCTCCTTTTTTCAAATATGTTTTAGCTAAGTTAAAGTAAGCAAAAGAAAGACCTCGTTGATTATTGCGTTTTTCTTGAATAGCTAGGCTCTCTGTAAATCTAACTAAAGCGGTATCGTATTGCGCTTGCTGAAAAGCAATATTACCCATAGTTTGGTAAACTCTTGCCAAGCCTGCATCATCATTATTATTAGCAAAAAGCACCTTGGCTTTTTGGGTATACTCTAGGGCTTTTTTATAATTTTTTTGAAAATAGTGTAGACTAGCAATATTGCTGGTGAGGGAAGCCATTAAACGATTATCTTGAGCTACTTCTGCAATTTTCAGACCTTCTATATAATAATTTAAGCCCCGGTCGTAACTACCCATTTGATCATAAATTCGGCCTAAGTCATTGTGTGCAACAATCCTACCGCGTGGATCATTTTCTTTTTGACTAATCACCAAGCATTTATTGTAATACTCAATTGCAGCCTGATATTCTCCACTAGATTCGCAGAGGTCTCCCAAGCCTTTAGCGCCCTTACTAATGCCGGAAGAATAGTCATTCGTTTCACTAATCGCTAAACACTGTTGGTACGATTTTTTAGCTTGATCAATGTCTCCTTTATCAAAAAAATGATACCCTAAAATATAATAACTATCTGCTTCTAATTCTACGTCTTCTAATTGATTCGCAAGTTTAGTTGCTGCAAGCCCCGCCGTGATTCCTTCATCTGCTTTCGCTAGAAAATAATAGATGTAAATCAATAAGAATTGACTTTTGGCCTGAACTTTTAAATCATTTAGAGATTCTGCAATGGATAAAGCTTCCAGTGCATAATCTAGTCCTTCTTTAGGCTTGGCACTATACAGTTGATCTGCTAGTCCAGCCAATAAAGTCATTCTTTCTTCAGGGACGCTAGTTTTATCCAGGAGGTTTTTCAGGCTATCTACTGCGTCCGCAAAGGCAGGTGAAGTAAATAAAAACAATAATGGAAAAAGGATAGCTCGAAGAAGAATCATAATTAGGTTTTAGACTTCAATCACGAGAATTTTCACTAAATATAGATAAAACTAATCTAAAGCCGGTTTCACCGATTTGATGTGCTCTAAATAAGCATAAATCTGTTCAAATTCTTCCCGTTCAAGATCAGTAACGGCAGGCATCAAACTAGTAGCTCGATAAGATTGAGGCGCTTTGGCGAAAGCCCAAATGTCTTCTTTGTCCCAATATTCGGTAATATTTTTAGGATAATTGAATTCTGGAGCCATCCGGCCACCTTCCTGATTGATGGCATGGCATTTCATACACTTCTCCTGAAAAAGCTCAAACCCAGCAGCAAACTGAGCGTCTGTAGGAATGGAGTACTGGTATTCTGCGGCGAAACTATTGATCTCAATTTGGTAAAGCCCATAAGCCCAGGGTAAATTCTTACCAGCAACTGGATTTTTCTCCCAAACGATATAGAAAGGTGCAAACTTTTGCTGTAAGGAATCTCCCCAACTGGTATTAGCCGTCGCCAGCTCTGGATCGCGATAAGCTAAATAAGCAGCACTTGAATCTAAATAGGTAAGTGGAATACTCGGCCCATATCCATCTACACAACGGAAAACAATTTCTAAGCCTTCTCTGTCTAGATCAGCTGGTAGTACAGTCGCTAAATTTTCCTGAAATGGAAAGGCCTGATAGGTTTTGTCTTTTTTGAATAAAAACTCTGACTCAATCGTGATTAGAGTATCCCCCTTTAAGCTTGCTTGATCCAACTCCCAAGTAAAAGGTAGCGTGAAGGCTGTATTAGACGGTATATTATTAAGTGTAGTGGACTCTTCTTTAACAGGTTGGCAAGCACAACACAAAATTAGAGCAAAGGCAAGATATTTATTCATCTTTAAGGCTATAGTTTCTTAAAGATAATAAAGATGCCTACCGAAAGTAAGGGTTCTATTTTTTTCGATTAAAATAAAAAAACAAACAGCTCAGAATCATGACACAAGTGACTACTTTTCCTGGACCAGTTAGTGCCGATTGCGTCTGTAAGTGGTATTCATTAGATGGATCAGACCAAAGAGAAGTCGACTTTTCCATTAAGGGTTGAACCATCATGGTATTGGTCGCAGAAGTACTATAAAGTACGGTTTTGGCCAAGCTATCTTTTGGAGAAGCTGGAGCTTGTTGGGATTGGCCTGCAGCATTAACCAAGCTCAATAAAACCAGTGCGCAAGTTAAAAATACATTGGTGGGCAAATAAAATAACTTTTTCATGGTATCTTGGGAATGATTGAAAAACAGTTTTTTTTACTGTTTTAAAGGTAGGCGAAGTCTGTTTTATTCCCTTCACCCATTTGGGTGATTTCTACCAAAACCAATACTTAAATGTACTCAAAATGGTCTTTGTTTTTCACTGTAGCTATACTCTGTAATGGGTGTTACTCTAAGCGTACAAACATAGATGCCATCACCATCGCTACGGCAGCCAAT
>CAXIDD010000179.1:0-9037 GCA_964021975.1 uncultured Saprospirales bacterium
GATTGAGGTGCGGGCGGGAGAAATAGCCTTACATTAATAGCACTACCGATTTTTTGAAAGTCAAAAATATTTAAGTACAGGGCAAAAATCAATAATTGATGCTTTCCTGCTCTGCGCACCCTACCACTAAAGGGAACTAAGCCCGCGGGTAGGCCTCCTTTAGGAATAAAAGGGGCGGGATGGGGATTCGAATTAGTTTTGTCCTATACACAGCATAAATATATATTAATCACAAATACAATTTCAACTATGAAAAAATTAATTGGATTAGCATTTCTTTTCGTCGCGGTAGGCATATTTATGTCCACGACCTTGGTCCCGACTTTCGAAGGTTATAAGGTAGGAGATACGGCCACTGATTTTAATTTAGAAAACATTGATGGTAAAATGGTCTCTCTAGCAAGTACAGCCAGCGATTATGCCGAGAAGGGAACAGAACTAAAAGGATACATTGTTACCTTCACTTGTAATACTTGTCCTTATGCGGTTATGTATGAAGATCGTTTGCAAGCCCTACATGCTGAAATGGCACCCAAAGGCTGGCCCGTAGTTGCCATTCAACCAAATGATGTACTTAAGAAGCCAGCGGACAATCTTCCTGCTATGAGGCAAAGAGCAGCTGATAAAGGATTTACTTTTGCTTATTTATTGGATAGCGAACAGGCCGTTTATCCGGTTTATGGAGCTACTCGTACGCCACATGTATTTCTATTGGATAAAGACTTGACAGTTCAATACATTGGAGCCATCGATGATAATCCTGGTGATGCGTCTGCAGTTTCGGAGCGCTACGTTGCCAATGCAATCGCAGCACTTGAAAAAGGAGGAAAGGCAGATCCTAATTTCACTAAAGCTATTGGATGTAGCATTAAAGCGAAATAAGCAATAGCTTCTTAAATATTGTGGAAATAAAAATGCAGGACCGAAATGGTCCTGCATTTTTATTTTGGATTGTATCTATAAAACTCAGAGAAGTTAATCTTTGATGTGCTAGGTTCTAGATTACTCTGATCGCTCTAACAAAATAAGTCATTACAAAAGGTAAAGCTACCCAAAACCATTCATCAGCAAACATGAAGAATAAAATCATGATTACGAGAGATACAAAGAATATAATCCAGTCTAGTCTTGTTGATTTGTTTGTAGTATCCATATTTGTCTATTTGTGTTGCAAATGTACAAGCTTTTCTACGATTAATAAATATCCTAGCCTGTTTTTTCTGAATAATGAGTACAAAAAGTATAAAAAAAAAGCCCGACGGGGGTCGGGCTTTTCTAAATTTCTGAGTAATTTTTTTATGCTCTTTTCGAAAACCAGTTGTAAAAAATTATAATTAGAATGCATTAATTTTTGGAATGATCAACGCAGGAATATTTTTCTCTTTAAATATTTGGTTGAAGGTATTGACTTCCCTTTCTAATATATCTTGCATTAAAGATTTTTTCGCTTTCCACTCAGAAAGTAGATCATCAAGCCGTTGTACAGCTCCTTCGGTGATGATAGGGTTATGGGTATCCATTCTTCGTTTAAGGTCTAGAAGCTCAGCATTGAGCCCATTGGAATAATTTATTACATCCTGATGGGTTTCTTGTTTGGTTTGGATCAAGGTTTTTTCCCAAAGCCGGATCTTCTGAATAGCTTGCTGTCCTGCGGTGACTAAATCTTGGTGCTCCCTGGATTTTTGAAGTAAATCAACCAAGGTCTCAATTTGATTTTTCACTACCCGCATTTTACCAACTGATAAGTGGATATCGCTAACATTCTTTTCAATATTCGTTAATACCTCTGCTTGCAGTTGATAATCTTTCCAGTCAGCATCTAAACGAGGATCTGGCAAGATAACCAGCTCTGCTTCGGTGGTCTCCTCTCCATTGGATAGTTGTATTTGATATACTCCAGGAGGAACCATTCCACCTTCGTAAGTACCATTTACAAATATCTGATCTATGCCAGGAATAGAATTACGACGCATATCCCAATGAAACCGGTTCAGGCCAGCACGGCTGGGTAGTTTTACGACTTCAAAAGGACCTCCTTCGTACTCAATAAAGGTACTGTCTTTTTGATTGATGAAAGTCCGTACTAAGTTGTCCTTATCATCGTAAATAGACAGGATTAAGGTGTCTTTCGCTAAGCGATCAGGGATGAAGTAGTCAATATAGCTACCATTCACTGGATTACGACCGATACTTTGCGAAGGGCTAATATCAAATTCACTGGCCATCAACCGAACCTGTGGTTTAGGTTGATAAAGCGCAAATTCAGTCTCAAATGCTTGTCCTAAACTTTGTTGAATAGGAGATAAATCATCAAGAATCCAAAAAGAACGTCCGGCGGTTGCAGCAACTAAATCGTTATCTTTTATCAGTAAGTCAGTGATTGGGCAAATAGGAAGATTTAGTTGAAAAGCATGCCATTCTTTACCATAATTGAAAGAGATATATAGTCCGGTTTCAGTACCTGCATAAAGGATTTGCTCCTTGATTGGATCCTCTCGAACCACTCTAGTGGTGGCATTAGCTGGTATTCCATTTACAATTTTCTCCCAATTTTTCCCATAATCATCCGTACGATAGATCATAGGGAAAAGCAAGCCAAATTTGTATTTATTTGCAACAATATATGCTCTACCTTTCACTTGAGACAGCTCAATGCTATTTATTTGTGCTTCTCCAATATTAGGTGGTGTAATATCGTGCCAGTTTTTTCCTTCATCTTTGGTATAATGTACTAAGCCATCGTCGGTACCTACCCAAATTTCACCAGATTTTAGTGGAGAACAAACCAAATAACTAATGGTGTTATAAACTTCGGCACCTGCTCCCTCATTGGTGAAAGGGCCACCTCCAGGGCCTTGTTTGGCTTCCTGGTCCCGAGTAAGATCTGGGCTAATTGCGGTCCAATTTTTTCCTTGATCCTCAGTTTTTAAAACCACATTTGCTGCGTGATAAAGGATATTAGGATCATGAGGAGATACTTGTGCTGGCGCATTCCAATTAAAGCGATATTGAAGTTCTCCAGGAAGACTAGCTAAACCAGAATTAGGATAAGCCATAATGTCTCTAGTCATACCAGTGGCATTTTCGTAGATGCTGATGTTACCATGGTAATTGGTACTGTATATTTGGCTGGGATCATCTGGATTTAGTGCTACAAAAGCACTTTCATTATTACCAATATTGAACCAGTCTGTTTCATCGATACCTTCGGAGGTCGTTCTACTTGGAATTCCAAAAGCTGAATTATCTTGTTGGCCTGCATAAAGATGATAGGGGAACTGATTATCAGCTATCACTCGATACAATTGGGCCGTTGGCTGATTCTTCTGGCTGGACCAGCTTTTACCACCGTTAAAGGTGATACATGCTCCACCATCATTAGCGAGAATCATATTTTTTGGATTATCTGGATTAATCCATAGATCGTGTTGATCACTATGTGGGTTGTATATTTGCTCGTAGCTCAAGCCACCATCGGCAGATTTAAGTAAGGGGGCATTCAAGATGTATAGACCTTTTTCATAAACAGGATCAGCGACGACCTTAGTATAGTACCAGGCACGGCCGATTGTTGCACGGTCTCTTGAGGCCAATTCCCAATTTTCACCAGCATCCGTTGAACGGAAAACCCCACCAACTTCTGCTTCAATATTTGCATAAATGATATTTGGATTAGCTCGAGAAACGGCTACGCCAATTTTACCTAATTCACTAGGTAATCCATTTTGTAATTTGGTCCAATTGGTACCGCCATCAACAGATTTGTATAGGCCAGAACCATCACCACCACTGCGGATGTACCAGGGCTTACGTTGGTGGTCCCACATTGCAGCATAAATAATTCTTGGATTGCTTAGGTCAATGCTTAAGTCACTGGCACCAGTGCTTTGATTGATGTAGAGTTGGTGTTCCCAATTTTTACCACCATCAATGGTCATGTAGATACCACGATCTCTGGTATTTTTAAAGGTGTTACCTTGGGTTGCTACCCAAATATGATCAGGATTCTCGGGATGAATAATGATTTTGGAAATATGACGGCTTTTGGATAAGCCTAGGTGTTGCCAGGTTTTGCCGGCATCCGTTGAGCGGTAGATACCATCTCCATGAGAGCTCATCACCCCCCGGACAGCATGCTCTCCCATACCCACATAAATAATGTTAGGATCAGATTCAGCTACCGCAATTGCACCAACAGAAGCGGTTTGCATGTAACCATCAGAAATGTTATCCCAAGTAAGGCCAGCATCCTGAGTTTTCCAGACGCCGCCACCAACGGTTCCCATGTAGTAAGTCATGGGATGCCCTTTGACGCCACTCACAGCATTGCTACGGCCACCTCTAAATGGACCAATGTTGCGCCACTGCATCGCATGGAAAATTCCTGCGTTAAAGAAGAGATCTTCTTCTTGATTAATAAAATCAGGTTTCATCTGGGCCTCAATCGGTATTAAGGGAAATAGCATGCTTATTGCTATGGCCAAGATGAACCATTTGTGTTTTCTCATAAGTTTTCTTTTTTCAATCCCTTTTAGAGAGGGATCCACATAAGCCTTATCGTACTGCTAAGCTTATACTTAGCAAGACTTAAAATTTTCAAAGTATCAAAGCTCTATCAAATTAGATGTCTAGGCAGAAATACCAAAAGGTAGAATCCAAACTAGAATCTATCGAAAAACGCTACTCTGATGCTCTTTTCAGAGCCCCTAAAAATTTAATGAAGTTATGTGGGAGGTTACCTTATAAGAAGACGTCACTATTTTTACGCTAGTTCGTAACATCTTTTTGTTTGAGTTATCTAAAAGGTCTACATTCATTTAAGTGATGAATGTCTTTCAAAAAGGGGGAAACTTATTATATGTCAAAAGTAGGGTTTTCTTTCGTAAATGCCTACTTTTCAATTAAATATAATTAATGAATATATGTTCTATCCTGATTTATTAGGGGAATAATATATGCCTTAATTATTTGCAAGTAGTCACAAAACAATCCGTTTCTATTTCATATTTTGGTTAATAAACAGCCTTTTCCTATTTACGTTAGCTTAGCTAAAAGGTTGCATGCTTGGGAGAAATAAATGAAATAAAATCGTATTATAAAATTTTATATTCAATTAATGCCTGCCTTAAATTTGCGACATTTTTGAAGTGATGAGAGTGGATTCCTAATGATTTTGCAGCTTTTATATTCCGTAAGTTATCGTCAATGAACAAACAATTTTCGGGATCTAAATGGTATCTATTCAGTAACAAGTGGTAGATTTTTAGATCAGGTTTCTTCAGTTTTTCTTTTCCAGAGACTAAAATACCATCGAATAAGTCAAAAATATGATAACGTTCTTCTGCAATCGGAAAAGTTTCTGCTGACCAATTGGTCAAGGCCCATAGCTTGTGATCACCTTTTTTGTGAATCTGTTGAGCTAAATCTACGGTACCATTGATTAAGCCTCCTAACATTTCTTCCCAACGACCATAAAAAGCCTCAATTTCAACCTGATACTGAGGATGTTGATTAACTAACACCTCGGTGGCTTCTTTTAAAGATCTACCTTCATCCTGTAGCTCATTCCAGTCCGAAGTACAAATATGCTCTAAAAAGTAATTTATCTCTTTTTCTGTCTTGAAAATTTTCCGATACAAACGCTTAGGGTCCCAATCAATTATTACCCCACCTAAGTCAAAAATGATATTTTCAATTACGTGCATATACAAAATTTATAAGTTGGTAGATTCTATTGGACTGCTTAGACGAAAACCACTACTTTAAAACTAAGTTTTTTTAAACGATTTTAGTGTGTATAATTAAGAAGGCCAGGATTCCAATCCTGGCTTTACTTTTTCTTATTCTATTGTTCCTGCAATTCAGTAGATTCCTTAGTTTTATCTTTCGATTTTAAAAATCGGAACAAGTCCAAGCCATCTAATAAACGGATGATAATGATTCCAATGATAGGTAAAACTACGAGGCTGAATTCCTGAATAGGAGCATTAAACAGCACTAAAACATTAATTGAGAATGCTAGAAGCAACCACTTGATGGCACGCATCCAAGGTCTGGGATAGAAAAGATTCAATAAACAGAAAAGAAACAAAGGATTGGCCCACAGTAAATTCCAGTTATTCCAGGTAACAAAATGATCCGTTCCATAACGCATGAAAACCAGGAAAAAACCACAAAAGGTCAGTAAACCATAAAAACTCGCATCGAAGATTTTTTTCGCTTTTGTTTTTTTACTAAAAGTCACGATCAAAGCCAAAATCAAAAGGGCTATAAAGCACCTTAAAGGTGTAATAGGACTAGGTGCTAAAGGGGCTATCCCATTTTCAATTACTACATTTGGGGGACCTAACAAATCCTGCCCCTTGTATTGTACTTGGCCAAGGTTATTGGCCATGTAATCTGGCAAAAACATCTCCTCTCGAAAACCAGCTCGAAAATCAACGGGACTTCCTAGGATAAAATCGAAACCAAATCGAAGCCAAGGTCGATTTGTGATTTTCTCATCTAACATTTCCCGGAAAGTTAAATAGTTCCGAAACTGTGGATCCTTAGCCCCAAACCGAGTATCTAACACTTCTTCCAATAAATCGCGAATGCGTGTGGCACAGTTGTCGTATATAAAATCATACATGTAATAACGATTCTCCGGCTTGTAATTTTCTCGGAGAAAGGCAGCTACTGCTCTAATTTCATCTGGATTAAGATTGAAAGTCTGTTCAATTACACCTCTTTGTTGTCGCCGATAGGGTCTAAATTCATTGTTGGTCCTTACTACTGACATCATATAAGGAAGCTTACCCTGAACAAACTTCATGATAAAATTTGGCGCTTCAAAATCATAGACTCCATAATTATAGCAGAGGTCAACCTGGTTAATTGGATCATGAATCCTTAGAGCTGTATGCCCAAATTCATTATAAATCTCGTTAGTAGGAGCAATCGTTAGCAGACTGAGCTGAACACTATCAGAAAGCAGCTGCCCATGTAAGGGCGCTAGACTTAGAAACGTGATAATTCCAAAAATCCAAATGGAGAAGAGCTTTTTTTTCATAGGGTTTCCAAGTTTAAGAAAAGTAATGCTAAAGACCTAAATCTTCTGCTTCTAGAATATTAGCTAAATGCAGTCCCTTTTCGTAGAAGTCTTTAATTTTTGAGGCTGGAATTATCCGGTTCTTTTTATAAAAAATCAAATAATAATTAACGCCTTCCAGGGACCAATTCTTATTAATAGAGAAAAAATGAAAGACCTGATCATTCATCATAGCTCGAATATAATCTTCATCTTCTCCTTGCAATTCATATTGTTTGGAAAATTCAGGAAACTTCTCAAAGTCTATGTCCTTCCTTAATTTTAAAAATTCTCCAAACTTGTGAAAAATAGATTCGGGGCGTAAAAAGAAAGCTGGTAAACCCAGTTTTTTAGATCGAATGAAAAATACTGTCTGGAGATGCTGCCTGGTTGAATTCCCGCCCCCTGTCTTAAAACGATAATCAAAAATGTGAGCTTGAAAATCTAACATCGGGTGCTGATAAGTCAGCAGATTTTGTATTTTTTTGCGACGGCCACGTCGGAATAACCTGAAATCTTCTAAAAAGGGTAATAAAGCGTTGGGATCTTCCTCTTGATAGGACAAGGGAAGTTCATATGCAATTTTTTTGAGGGATTCACTACGATAATTGGCCATGGCTCAAAACATTAAAATAGATTGGGTTGATAGTGGCCTTAAGGTACAAAAAAAGGTGCGCTCCAGGAAAGACCTTATTGGTTATAAATCCTTCCTGGAAATAGCAATGAATTTAGGATGCTTTGTGTAGTTGGATAAATTGGGAAGCATCACGGATCGTTTGGATTCTAGCCACTTCTTCGTGGCTCAAAACGACATTAAAGTCTCTTTCCAGGCGCGCAATGAGTAAATCCCGATCGATGTTGTCTAAATAGAGGTCATCAATTAAATCAGTGTATGGATTCAAAAGAGTAGCCGATATTTTTAATTCGCCTGCTACCTTTCTAATGACCAGATCTTCTGTATCTAGATGTTGTAATGATTTAAGAACCACGTTTTTTGTGTTTACTGTCTTATTGGGCGAATTTGAGGGTTTGGGTTTTTGATCGGTTTATTTCCTCAAAAAGTGCTAAGACTTATGAACTAATAGTATCAAATTCGTTACCAAAACGCTAAGGAAGTCAAATTGGTTGCCTGCGCCTACTAATTTTTTGTCCATATTAACGACCTGATAGAATATTTACCAATAAATGGGATGAAATTTAAATTCTCCAGCACTGTTCCATTCTAAAGTTGGGGCGGGTACTTTTACCCATCGAACTACTGAAAAAATAGTTTTCAAAAAAGGACTTTTAGTTTTAATCCGAGCAGTATCAATATCTAAAGACAGGTAATATTGTCGGTGCCTCGGGAATTGAGTAAGGTTTAAAGTCCTATTATCCGGGGCGGTCCATACGTTGCCATAGGCACCATAAATACCATCTGCTCCAATTCCTACGGCTAAGTTGAGCCAAGGAGGGAAGCGGCTATCTTGCGCTTTCTTGCCTAAAAAGGCATGTGGATTGATCGATGCCCAAACGGTCATTGCATTATAATCCTTAAGTAAGTATTCGAAAAAATTAGTTCCGTAAAGATCAAAGGCAGCTTCTTGTGGGCTTGCTGTTAAGCCACTTCTTGGATCGGTTATAGGTGCCTCAGAATACCGTGGTCGGGTACTTGATACTTTTATCAGTAACCGTTGTTCCTGCCACAGCAGCTCCTGGCTGGTAAAGAGAACGGTCCCTGCGGTATTGAAAGCCATATCGTGCCATGAAAAGCCCCATCTAGCAGAGAATCCATCCATAACCTCCACCGTCGTTTGGAGTAAGGTGCCAATTCCAGCTCCAATCCAAACTGCTTTTTTTTGAGGTATACCTGTCCAAAGTGCTCCTTTGTATGCCAAATAGCTTTCGGTATAAGCAGTCATCAAATGTCCCCATTTGTCCATGTTTTCCCATTCCCCCCAATCGTCAAAGGACCGAAACCGGCCACGG
>CAXIDD010000180.1:0-9031 GCA_964021975.1 uncultured Saprospirales bacterium
TCTTCTATCCGAACTTCATAAACCAAATCGGGCATCCGCAATGCCTCGATGGCTAAATAATTCTGACAAAACTCAACTTCCTCTTCCAGAGTAATCATTGCTTGATCTGCTTTTTCTAAAGCGACCCTTACAAGTGCAGAAAATTTCACTAAATAATCAATCGCTTCCGGTGTTTGCTGCTCTTGAATTAAAGCTTTTAGGGAATTGAGTGAATTGAAAATAAAATGCGGATTCATTTGCGCTTTCAATGCATTAAAATCTGCTTCTAATTTATTGATTTGAAGGGTTTGATTTGCGGCTTGTTGTTCGGCTAATGCCCTGGCCGTACGATCTCGATCTTCATAGAAATAGTCTTCTTTAATGCTTAAGGCCTGGTAGAAGAAAGCAATTTCAAGAAGGACAGAAATCTCAACGTATAAAAAGGAATCAAGCCCAGAAAAAAGGCTATTAAAGTAAAAAGAAAGTTGTGTTAAGAGCGGCCCAAGAATTAAGATGGCCGTCCCCAACATAAAATACCAATAATACCGATTTCTAGTACCTATACCTTGTTTCACAGCATGCCGTAAAAAGATGCCTGAAGGCACCAACAGCAGGATAGCCGTGATGGTATTTCCTGTTGAACTCACCATTTGCTGAAAGAATAAGAATCGATATAAGAACAAGCCTCCAAAAAGATATAAGCCTACAATCACTAACAAAAACTGAATCAGGCGTTGCAAATTTTTAAAGATCTTAGGCGCATGTTGGTCTAGCGCAAAAAAGTACTTTAAAAAAAGCGCATAAGTAATGATTAACAACAGTAGCAATGGTACTTCCATCGAACAGGTCCAAAAATCCCCACTAACCCAGTTATTTATTTTTTGTTGTTGCTGCAAGGTAAAAAGGGGCTGTATCAAGGGTAGATTACCTCCAAACCAGCGCATGAAGTATAAAAAATTGACCAACAAATAGAGGGAGGCATAGAGAAAATCTGGATTCTTAGTTTGTAGGTATTTCAGAAATGCTGCAAAACTTACAAACGCAACAACTGCCAGAAATTGTAGGTGAAAAATCAAGTTTGGATCGACTACGATCTTATCAATCTGCCCTAAAAGCAGAAGCGGACTCCATAAGAATAGTATTAAGCTAATGCCTTTTTTCTTCCCTAGCATATTGCTAATTTAAGAACTTCAGACAGAATATTAACTACTATTATCAACTAGTTTAGTGGCAGCTAATCGATTTCTGATTTCGAAACCAGCTTTAGATAGTCCAATACCGCTCTAGCTGCTGAATTATTGTTGCGTACGAGTACCTTCCCCTTGGACTCAAGCGTTATACGGGCGTAATAACCAACCTGGCGGAGATCACTACAATTGTTTCCATGCTCATCCGGATAGCTGAGTGTATATCCAAAATAAGTATTGGTCTTAGGGTTTATTTCTTCCATTTCTTCTACCGTAGGAGATTCTCGACTAATCTTCAAGTTTTTTTTATAAAGTCGCACCAATTTAATCAGATCAATTTGTTTTACGACTTCCGTACGGTCTACAAATGCTTTCATAGAGGCAGCATTGTTATAATCATACATCCGGACATGAACGTTTTGGTATTTTCTCAAGTACCCTTTATTGTCAATAATCCATCCTCGATTTTGATCGATCTTTTCATTTTTTTCTTCGTAATGATAAAGAATAGGTGGTGTTTCGAAGTTGTCCAAATAGCTTTGTCCTTCGTATTTCATGGGCTCATAAGCTCCAAGGGAGTCCATTTGACAGGATGGCAAAGTAAAAAGGAGGAGACAAAGGATCAGGCTGAATAAAGATCGAAGTAATTTCATTACAGTTTGATTTAAAAATAGCCTGTCATTGGAAGCTATTTTTAAAAATATACAAAATCAAAACAATAACAAAATCTGGAACTGTCCGCTTATAGCAATATGTTCTCTTTGACAAAACCATCTTCTAAATTAACGATCCGGGTGCCATATTGAGCGTTTTTCTCAGAGTGACTTACCTGAATAATGGTTGTTCCCTCTCGATGTAATTCTTGAAAAAGCTCCATGATATGCTCCCCTTGTTTAGAATGAAGGTTACCTGTGGGCTCATCGGCCAAGATGACTTTAGGTTTACTAATGATGGCTCTTGCTACTCCAACCAATTGTTGTTGTCCACCACTTAATTGGTCCGGGAAGAGGTCTTTTTTCGCAACTATCTGGAACCGGTCTAGGACCTCAGCTACCATTGCCTTCCGTTCTTTCCCCTTAATGTTTCGATAAATCAAAGGGGTCTCAATATTTTCGTAGACGGTAAGATCATCGATCAAATGATATGCTTGAAACACGAAGCCCATGTTTTGTTTATGCAAGTCATTGCGCCTGCGTTCGCTAAGCTTTTGTGTTGCTTGAGCATTTAATCGGTAACTGCCATTATTAGCGACATCCAACAATCCTATAATATTGAGCAAAGTTGTTTTACCGGCGCCACTAGGCCCCATAATGGTTACAAACTCTCCTGCTTCTATGTTGAGGTTGATATCTCGAAGTACCCATGATTTTTGTAAGCCTCTGCGGAAATATTTTTCAATGTGCGTCAATTCAATCATAATCGTTAGGTGATTTTCTAGTTTGGAAGTATTCTGGTCTATTTTTTTAAAATTTAATCATCCGTTAGACTTTCTACAGGATTAGCTATAGCAACTCGAATAGATTGAATACTCATAGTTAACCAGGCTAAAGTTAGGGCCAACAATATAAACAGAGCAATTGAAAACCAAGAAATATTAGTCTGATAAGCAAAATTATCTAGCCACCGTTGTAGTAAATACCAACTAATGGGCAGTGCAATGAGTACCCCGAAGCCTACCAATTTTAATAAGTCTTTTGATAATAAGCGCACAATACTTGAAATAGAGGCCCCTAATACCTTTCGAATTCCAATTTCTTTGGTTCTTTGTTGTGTAACGAAAAGTGTCAAACCTAGTAGTCCAAGTAAGGCTATAAATATGCCCACAATTGCGGTGTAAGAAAGGCTTCTCTTAAATCGTACATGTTGGTCATATAACTTCTGGAAACGTTCATCTAAAAAATATTGGGTCACTGGAAACCCGTGTTCCAATTCTTTCCACAACCCTTGAATTAAAGGTAGCGTATTTGCGATAGCAGGACCATCGATCTGTACCGCTACCCTACCGAGCCAAGCCTTATCCATTCGAGCACTCATCACTAATGGCTCAATGGACTTTTCCATACTTGCGTAATGAAAATCTTTAACGACCCCGACTATTTGGGCAGGAATAGAATCTCCATAAAAGCTCATAGAATAACCAAGAGGCTTTTCTATACCGTATTTTTTCACGAATGCTTCATTGACCACAAAACTAGTTCCATGGTCCCGTTTATATTCCTCACTAAAGTAGCGACCTTGCTTTACTTCAATACCTAAAGCGACTTGTAGATCTTCATCCCCAAACATCACATTGACGGATTCTGACCTTTCAGCATTAGCGAATCTAAACTGATAATTTGGGATGTAATCTCCAGGCAATCGGGATAATTGACTAACAGCCTGAACACCTTGTAAATTTTCTAATCGACTCTTCCATTGTTGGAACTGATCCACATTTTCAGATTGGTTGATTCTAAATACGGCTACTTGATCGCCCGAGAAACCCAAGTCCTTATCCAGCATAAAATCAAGCTGCTGATTGACTAAATTGACTAACAATAAGGTACCAATCGATAAGGTAAATTGTAAGACGACTAAAGCATTCCTAAATTGAAATTGCTGTTTACCTTTTGTGTTTTGCTTAATGCTGTCTACTGGATTTAGACGCGCATAGTACAAGGCAGGAAATACTCCCGTCAGTACAGCTATAATAATGGTTAAAGAAGCTAGCAAAATTACACCTTCAGCGTTAAATAAATCTTTAGGCATCAAAGTTCGATTGACCATTTCATTAAAAAAGGTCAAAGCATAAGGGATCATACAAAGTGCCAAGACTAGTCCCAAAAAAACATGTACACTACAGACGCCTATTTCTTCCGATTTTTTATTCAGTTGGGCCGTTGCTAAGTTGATATAATTAATGATGGCCAAAAGCAAGATTACCAGACCCAATAAGCCAATAATTGATATTTGACGGAAGCTACCAGAAGACTCAGCTGTCACTCCTAACTTTTTAGATTCTAGGTGAATATTAGATAAAGATTGTAAAGACCAAGACGGCATTTTGGCAATATCAAAAGTCCGTTCCTCTTCTTGATATACTCTTTGAATTGCTTGATTATAGAGTTGACTAGCATCTTTACTTATCTGATGCGCATTCACATTAGATTGCAAACGGGTGTATAGGTAGCCATAACCGCCAGTCCAGCTCCCAGATTCGTTACTTAACTCTGATAAAAAGAGATCAGCTTTCAAATGACTAGGTCCTCGAAAGGGGGCCAGGACGCCTGTAACCGTAATGGTATTGCTATTTTCAAGTAATAACTGCTGACCAAGGGCTGGATTGGAACCAAATATTTGTTGGGCCAATTTTTGAGAAATAATGGCAGAATTTGGTGCTTTTAATGCCGTTTCAGGGTTTCCTTGTACTAAAGGTAGCGGAATACATTGCAGAAAATATTCATCGGTGCTCAGCATTTCAGGAACCTTGTAAAAATCCCCTTGATAGGAAAGCAGCATATCAGTATTGGAAGCCACTCGAGTCACAGCTTCTAAACCACTGACCCCATCTCTCATAGCATCCGCCATTGGTACAGGTGATATTAAACCACTATTTCCATTACCCCAAGTACGATAAAGTCTATAAATATTGGATTGATCTGGAATCCACCTATCGTAGCTCAGCTCATTTTTAATAAAAATGATAACCAGCAAACTACATAGTATTCCTAGGCCAAGCCCCGTAATGTTAATTCCAGCTACCAGCTTATGTTTCCATAAACTTCTAAACGCTAACTTGATATTATTCAGCCACATAATGTTGAGTTTTATGGATTATTCACTCCGTAGACGATCAATCGGGTTTATCAATGCAGCTTTGATGGCTTGAATACTAACCGTCAAAGCAGCAATTAGCAATAGGATCAAGGCTCCTGTTGCAAAAAATAGCCAATGGATGTTAATTTTATACGCAAAGTTTTCCAGCCATTGCTGCATCGCAATCCAGGCAATCGGGATGGCAAGCAAAATGGCTATTCCAATCAGCAGTAAAAACTCCTTTCCTAAAAGGCTGATAATAGAACTAATACTGGCCCCAAGCACTTTGCGGATGCCGATTTCCTTCCCTCTTCGTTCGGTATGAAAAGTGGTTAAACCAAACAAACCTAAACAAGATATAAGAATGGCCAAAAAGGCGAATAATTGAAAAAGGCGGTTAGTTTTGGCCTCTTTCTCATATATTTTTTCGAAAGCTTCATTTACAAAAATAGGTTCAAATGGAATTTCTGGGCCGTGCTGGGCCAAGAGGCGCTGTGAGGCTGCTAATGCTTCTGCGGTTTGGTCCGTATTGAAACGAACATAAAAGCGCCGGTGCCAACCTGCATCCCGAAAGATCACCATCGGTGCAATTGGCTCATGTATACTTTTGTAATTAAAATCTTTAACGACGCCAACAATCTGCCCCTCTGATCCTCTGAATGAAAAACGTTTACCTAATGGATCCTCAATTCCAAATTGACGAATAGCCGTTTCATTCAAAACCACATTCGCACTATCCATTTTAAATTCAGGTTGGAACCAACGACCTTCGACTAGTTCTACGTCAAAAACCTCCGCGAAGCTTTCATCAATTGAAAACTGAGCTACCCTAGGTTCATAATCCGGGGCTCGGCCATCCCAATCCAATGACCCCGAATGCGTGCTCGTCACATTGTAAACAGGCTGACTGATGGTACTTACTTTTAGGACACTACTTTCCTTCTCTAACTCCTCTTTTAGTATTGAGGCGTAAGCCGGTTGTCCACCAAAGAATTGATTGGGTGCTTTCACATTAAAAGAAAAAATAGCTTCTTTAGCGAATCCCACATCCTTTTGATGCACATAGCGATTTTGCTGGCCAATAATTAACGTACAAACCATCAAAACCATAGAAAAAGAAAATTGTAAAATTACCAATCCTTTCCTTAGGTATACTGAGAAGCCTTTTGGTAATTTACTTTTCTGGATGAGTTGTAATGGATGCTTAGCAGAGAACAAAAGACTGGGATAAAAACCAGTTAGTAAGGTTGTTAATAATAAAGCTCCTCCAACGATCCCCCATAAACCACCATCTGACAATGAAATTTGGATCTGCTTACCCGCAATTTGATTAAAAGAAGGTAAAAAGAAGCTGATTAAAACCAACGCAATTACTAAAGTCAGACCACTTATAAGTAGGGTCTCGCCCATAAACTGTCGGAATAAATGTTTCTGTCGAGCCCCCATTATCTTTTTCATGCTAATCTCTTTCACTCTTTGGTTACTTCGGGCTGTGGATAGATTGACATAGTTGATACAAGCTACTAACAAAATTAATAAGCCAATACTAAGAAAAACATAGATTGAATTAAGGTCTCCTCTTTCAAAAGCTGGATATTCAGAGAGGTTTTCCCAGTGGGTATCGCGGAGGGCTTGCAAGGCCACCAAACTCTCACTCCCCTTTTGCTCTGTGCTAATTTTGGATAGTAAGTCAGCGAGACCTTCTGTCGTTGTCTCTGGCTTTAATAGTGCAAAAGTGGTATAATTAAAGTTATTCCACTGCATCGCATTCGCTTTACTGTCTGGGTTTTTGAAGTTGACTGCATTAGGAATCAAAGCATTGTATTTTAGACTACTATTAGACGGAAAATCAGCTATGATCGCACCCACACTGAGTAATTCCCCATCTACCTCTAAGCTTTGACCAAGAATATTTGTCCTTCCAAATAGATTTAAAGCCGTAGATTCTGTTAATACGATACCTTCTGTACTTTCTAATACAGTATTAGGGTTTCCTGAAAGCACTTCAAAATCAAAAACCTGAAAAAAATTACCATCAGTATATGCTACATCATCGATGGTTAATAATTTATTTTGAGTTTTAAAAACAGGATCATTCCATGATTTTTGAATCCTAACAATATTTTCTATTTGAGGGGCCTGTTCAAGAGCAAAATCTCCTAGAGGGTAAGCACTTGCTTCAAAAGCAGAACCATCTGAAAAATGAGAATATATTTGATAGATTCGATCACCTTTGCTGTGAAAGCGATCAAAAGTCCATTCATCTTTTACCCAAAGCAGAATAAATAAAGCGACCGTCATACCAACCGCTAAGCCACCAATATTCAAAAAGGTATAAAAGCGATCTCTGCGTAGAGCCCTAAATGCGGTTTTAAAAGTATTCATGATGGCAAATTTTATTGAAGTTCTTTAGAGGTTCTTGGTCAAAATCATTGACGTAAAGCATCAATAGGATTAGAAAAATTGGCTTTTAATGCTTGGATACCTACTATTATAAAAGCTAACAAGAAGGCTAAACTACCACTCAATAAAAAGACCCACCAATGAATTTCAATGTGGTAACTAAAGTTCTCCAACCATTGTAAGGATAGATACCAAGCGATGGGGACTCCCACTAAAACGGCAATCAAGATTAACCTAAAAAAGTCATTGGAAAGGAGGAATAGTAAATCCGAAAAGTTGGCGCCTAAAATTCTACGAACGCTTAACTCTTTAGTCCGCAAGGAAGTGGTGTAAGAAGCTAAGCCAAACAAACCTAGAGTGGCAATAATAATTGCTAAGGTTGTAAATAAACCTAGAATGGTGCCAAAACGGCGATCTTGAATATAGGCTTCTTGCAAATGCTCATCTAAAAATTGATAATTAAAATTATTACCAGGAAAAAGTTCCGTATAAGTCTGCTTAATCTCCTCTATAATTGGTGCGGCTTGGGTCCCAGAAACTTTTATAGACATAGGGCCACTGGGTTCATATAGTGGCCTGAACACAATGGGCTCAATCGGATGATGTAAACTCTTTTGGTGAAAATTAGGAAGCACTCCTTTAATTTCCCAAGTTTTATTTCCGGTATTAATATTTTTACCGATGGCTGCCTCAGGGCTCTCATACCCTAGAACATCAACCAGTGCTTCATTCAGAATGATTTGATCTACTAGGTTGAAATTAATATTATGATCCCCACGAACGAAGTTTTTCCCTGCCACCAAATCCAATTGATAGGTATCTGCATAATTATAGTCAACATTAATAAAGTTGGTTGTAAATTCTTTCCCAGTGGGGTCATCGGTCCGGCTCAGATTAAACATACGCCCCATTGCTTCTCCGGGGATGCGACTAGATAAAGTCACTCCTTCTATGGCAGGATTGGCCTTTAGGCTTTCTTTAAAAGTCTGTGCGCGTTGGATAAACGAGCTGTCGAAATTGCTTAGTGCAGGACCATCTACTATGATCATTTCATCCGTGAGAATACCTAAGTCCTGCTGGTTCAAAAACCTTACTTGCTGATAAACCAACCAGGAGCCTGCAATCAAAATAAAAGAGGCTGCAAACTGGAAGATGACCAAACCCTTCCGAGTTTGCTGACTGTGATCTGTTTGTTGAAATTGTCCTTTTAAAACCAATGGTATCCGCTGACGAGATAACAACCAAGCAGGATAAAAGCCAGATAACAGCACTCCGGAAATGAAAACCAAACCAAAAACCAATAATAGATAATACTGGATGGTCGTATTTTGCCATAAAAAGGCCAGAGACAAATTACTTTCTAATAATTGATTGTACCAAGGCTGGACCTGAATGCAAATTAAAACAGCTAGGATTATAGCGACCGTATTAATCATTGCGGCCTCCATCACAAACTGCGTGATTAGTTGTCGGCCTTTTGCTCCAAACACCGCCCGTACACCTACCTCTTTGGATCTTTCTATGGCTCTAACCGAAGATAAATTGATGTAATTGACCCAAGCCAATAACAAAATAAAAAAAGCAATCAATAACATAGCCCAAACCGTACGGCCATTACTGATTTGCCCAATTTCGTATTCTAAATCGGCCGAATACAAGTGGGCCTC
>CAXIDD010000181.1:0-8967 GCA_964021975.1 uncultured Saprospirales bacterium
CGTTCTGATGATGCGGGTGCTTCCTGGAAGTTACTCTCTAATGATCAGACCATCACGGCACGTTCTTGGTATTATATGGAAGTTTTTGCTGACCCCAACAATCAAGACGTTGTTTATGCGCTGAATGCGCCAATGATGAAGTCCATCGATGGTGGCAAAACTTTTACGAATATGCGAGTGGTGCATGGAGATTGCCACGATTTATGGATTAACCCAAATAACTCCAATAACTTTGCTTTAGCCGAAGATGGCGGAGCAACCATTACCTTTTCTAGTGGTCGGACCTGGTCTGATTTGAATAACCAACCTACGGCACAATTCTATCGGATTACGGCAGACAAGCAAACACCTTTTTGGGTCTACGGTGGTCAGCAAGACAATCTATCTGTGGCTATTCCTACCCGTACCAAGACTTATGGAATCCTAAGCAGACATTGGTACAATGGCGCAGGTTGTGAAAGTGCCATGGTGGCTATGGATAACCCAGAAAATCCAAGGATTCTTTACGGAGGTTGTTTTAATGGTCGGATTAGTCTGATGGACAATAAAACGATGGAGACCAAAGATATTATGCCTTACCCAATGACCAACTTGGGCTATGAAGCCAAGGACATGAAGTATCGCTTCAACTGGAATTCTCCATTGATCAACTCCCCGCACGATCCAGGTACGATGTACTATGGAGGTAACGTTGTTTTCAAAACACAGGATGGCGGTTTGAGTTGGGACGTCATTAGCCCGGATTTAACGCGAAATGACACGGCCAAGCAAGGACAAGGTGGTGGCCCATTCACCAATGAAGGTGCTGGAGGTGAAAACTATAATACCATTTATTACCTAGCGGAATCACCACATGAAAAAGGGCTAATTTACAGTGGCTCTGATTGTGGTAAAATGTACATTACCAAAGATGGTGGAAATAATTGGCAAGATATCACACCGAAAGGCTTACCCGAAACCATGATTCATTCCATAGAAGTATCTCCACACGATCCAGCGACGGTATACATGGTCTCTACTCGCTATAAATTTAATGATTTAAAAAATTATTCCTACAAGTCAACTGACTATGGAAAATCTTGGACAGCCATTGGTACGGACATTCAAAAAGATGACTTCTTCAAAGTGATCCGAGAAGATACTAAAGTATCGGGCTTGCTTTACGCAGGTGCAGAGCGGGGCTTTTATATTTCTTTTAACGGGGGCCAAAGCTTTACCAAATGGCAACTCAATCTACCTGTGGTGCCTATCACCGACATGGTGATCCGAGACAATGACTTAGCCATTAGTACAGCAGGAAGGTCTTTTTGGGTTTTAGATGACCTCTCCCCTATCCAGCAATCCAAGGGACAACTGGCGCAAAATGGTGTGAAATTATTCGAACCTAAACCAACACCTCGGATGTTGATGGGTGCGCCATTTTATTTAATCACCGAACATGCTTACGGTGAGAACCCGCCAGTTGGTGTACAATTGGATTACTATGTTTCTAAAGCAACGGATGAACCACTAAAGCTTGAAATCATGGATCAGGCCGGTATGGTCATTCGTAGTTTTGAGGGTACCCAAGAAGAGATTGTGATGCCGATGCAAGGTGGACGGGGTAATATACCAGCACATAATACTAGCAAATTACCTTATCAGGAAGGACTGAATCGTTTCACCTGGGATTTCCGGACGCAAGGCATTGCCAAAGTTAAGGACAATGTATTTGTACAGGGAGCAGATTATCGTGGGCACCAAGTAGCTCCGGGCGTCTATATGGCTCGTTTAAGTCAAGGAGATCAAGTTTCAGAATCTAAGATTGTAGTTCTAGATCCACCGGATATTGAAATACCAAGCGCAATTTGGGCGCAACAGCAAGCTTTACTCAAAAGTATTGAGGAAGACATCAACACCATGCACGAGGCCCTCAATAATAGCCTCGACATGAAAGATAAAATCCAGCGCATCAGCAAAGAGATTGAGCCGCTGGATAATATGGATGACCTCCAAGATGGGGCCAAAGATCTCGCAAAGAAAATGGACAATTGGTTGGGCAAAATTATTGAGCTCCGTCAAAAGAATTTCCAGGACGCGCTCAACTGGCCCGCAGGCATCAATGCGGAGTTTTTCCTACTAAGAGGCAATCTGGATACCTATAATCCAAAAGTACCCCAAGGTTATCAGGATCGTTATCAGGATTTACAGTCTCAGTGGCAGACTTACCGCCTGGCTTACGAAAAACTCATGGATGAAGATGTAGCCGCCTTTAATGAGTTGTTTAAGAGTAAAGGCTTACCTGCTTTAAACAGGCCAAAAGAGGAGAAAAAAGAAGGCTTATAGAAATAGGTAGCCGAAGTGACGATAGCTGAAGTTTAAAAACTTCAGCTATCGATTTTTAGATATTAACCATTCATAGCGACCATCGTCATTAAATGGAAATTCTCTTTAAAAATTTTCACGGCAATGGCTAGCAAAATAATACCAAATACTTTACGCAGGACATTGGCTCCACCTATACCAAGCTTTGAACCCAGCCAGTCAGAACTCCTAAGTACCGTGTAAACCACCGCTATATTCAGTAATATACCAAAAGCAATCGCCAGGGTATCGTATTCTGCCTTTAAAGTAATAATGGTAGTCATGGTACCGGCACCAGCGATGAGCGGGAATGCTATGGGTACAACCGTACCTGATTTATTTTCAGGATGATCTCTAAATAAGGTAATTCCCAAGATCATTTCCATACCAATGAGCAACAGTACAATAGATCCCGCAACAGCAAAGGATTCTACATCTACGCCAAAAAGTCCCAATAATGGTTTCCCAATTAATAAGAACAAGATCATTAGTACTAAAGCAATTCCTGAAGCTTTAAGTGATTCAATTTTGAAGCCCTTCTTCTTGAGGTCGATAATGATGGGAATAGACCCCACAATATCAATTACAGAGAATAAAATTAAGCTTACAGAGATGAAATCTTTTACGTTCATGGTTTTCAGTTTTTGTCGATTTTCACAATTTTTTCAATACGCAAAACCTGACAAACGTCCTCCTGAAGAGAAAAGTTTCATTCCAATAAAAAATTAAAATTGAAAGTAAATGAAAGGAACCACATCCGAACTGGCGGTCTGAATGACTAGCCAAATTACAAATGCTAAACTGAAGGATTTAAGCAAAATTGGACTTTGGGTATAACGATTTTCCAAATAAAAATAAATCCGCTCCGGTACAAAATGTAAGACAAAACCTAATACAATTAAGAAAATTACTTGTGGATAGGCAGCGATAATTCCTGGCACACTACTTAGCGTAAAGGTACTCATGATTTGCCCCAAAACAGTCAGCGTAGTTGTTAGTGGAGGCATTGCTGCACCAACGGCCCCCGAACGAAAAAACACCCAACCCAGACAGACAAAATTAAATACAAAAAATACACTGATGTATCCACTAAAAGAGTAAGTCACCCAAGGTCGCTTAAGTAGGTCGCCCAAATAACCTAGTAGTAAGAGTCCAGTCCAGAGTGCCAAGGTAAAAGTGTTGCCAAGGAAATAAGTTAAGTATTGCTCTTGCTCCAAGGCGCCACTTTGAAAGTTGGTATACAGCAAAGGGTAAACAATAAGATGTATGACTAACAACAAACAGTAAGAACGCAGCGCTGGATTTTGAAATACTTTCCCTACACTTTGTAAGGCTCGATCTAAAGCCAAGCCCAAGCCATGCAAACCACCCCAAACTACATACACCCAACTGGCACCGTGCCAAAGCCCACCTAATAGCATCGTCACCATCAGATTAAGATAAGTTCGGAACTTCCCTTTTCGATTTCCACCTAATGAAATATAAAGGTAATCGCGTAGCCACGTAGATAAAGATATATGCCAACGCCGCCAAAAGTCCTGCACACTAATGGCCTGATAAGGTTTTCGAAAGTTTTCGGGTAAATAGAAGCCCATCAATAAGGCTAGACCTATGGCCATATCTGAGTAACCAGAAAAATCACAATAAATTTGAATGGCATAACCATAGGTCGCAAGTAGGTTTTCTACTCCAGAATACAAGGCAGGGTTTTCAAAAACCCGATCAACATAATTGACACTTATGTAATCCGAAATGACTGCTTTTTTAAACAAGCCCCCCATAATCAGGAATAGTGCCTGACTCAACTGCTGATTCGTTAGCTGTGGCTTCCGCCGAATTTGGGGTAAAAAATCTGCTGCCCGCACGATGGGGCCCGCCACCAATTGTGGAAAGAAACAGACAAAAAAGGCGAAATCCATCAATTTCCGGAAGAAACTGGATACATCTTCCACCTCCTCTGTGACCGGAACCAAATGTCCTCGGTAAACATCAATACTATAGCTCAAGGTTTGGAAAGTGAAAAAGGAAATACCTACTGGCAAAAAGATATCCGTAAAAGCAAAATTCCCGCCTACAATATCATTCCAAGTACCAATTAGGAAGTTGGTATATTTAAAATAAGCCAACATCCCCAAGTTGCTCACCAGTGAAAGAACTAGGAAAAGCCGCTTCCGGCCAGGTGTCTTGGCTCGATAAATATAGTGGCCTAGAGCAAAGTCGATAAGGGTAGAGAGTAGCAAAAGAATAAAAAAGATGCCACTCGATTTGTAGTAAAAGAAGATAGAGAAGGCGAGCGTGTAAAAAATCCGCAGGTTGATCCGCTTAAGCAACAAGAGATAAAGGCCATAAAACAAGACAAAGAACAACAGGAAGACACTGCTATTGAATAGCATAGGTCGTTCGGGGAGGTACCTGAAAAGATCAATGACTTCCTGCCAGTTAATTACTTGCATAATATGCTTCTAAGATCGCCTTATATAAAAGCTCGGCCTGTAATATATAGCCTTTTTGGGTAAAATGAATAAAATCTACGTAAGCTAAATCTGCCTTTCGCCAATCTCTGATCGATTCTGCGCCCCCCATAATTTGATATAAATCCCACCAAGCAGCTCCTGCCAGACGTGCTTCCTCAATAATTATCTTTCGAACTTGTGGTGTGAATGGACTAGGTCTAGTCTTCCGGACCAGGACTTCTGGATTAATGGTTAATAATATGGAAGTCGCAGGTAATTTTTCTTTAATGGTTGCTAACAAATCCTTTACTTCCTTACGAAATTGTGGCCCATCAAATTTGCTTTGAATGGCTTCATTGGTCCCTAAGGTCACCAATACCAAATCAGCTCCTAAGGCTGGTAATTGATCAAAAAAGTTTTCTCCATGATTGAAGTGATAGAAAGTAGCGCCATTAACCCCTAGCATACTGTAAAGTACTCCTGATTCTTGGGTGTCTTCCAGAAGCATTCCAAAAAGTTGAGTAGTCTTGTTGGCTGTCAAACGCTTTCCAATCAATTCCATACTCTTAATTGGTACTGGTAAGACCGCCCGACTTGTCCAGTCGGATTGTTGTTGAAAAACTACCTTCCCGTCCTGAGCTGGCCCCGGCATCATTTGTTGAATCAATAATTGCTGGCCACTAAAAATAAGTGGCTTTTCCAATCGGTTCCATTCTTTTATTTCTGCTACGGTCTTACCAAATTGTCGAGCAATATCAAATAAAGTATCCCCTTTTCTGACGGTGTACAAGATCCAGTCTTGACTAATTGGTGGTAAAGATTGAATGGTCTCTCCTGGTCCGGGTTTTAATTCAAAGCGATAAGCTTCGCTAGCAGCATTATGGAACAGAGTCACTCGATCAAAGGTTTCTGGCAAATCAAACCTTTCTTTTTGTTGAAAAAAAATGGAGAACTCAGGAAGGTTGGCGGCTATACTCATCCCACTCACTCCAATTGGAGGAGCCCCCCTCTGAAAGATTCTACGACGGCTCTCAAAGCTTTGAACACTTGTTGTTTTATAATCTAATGGTGCATGTGTACCTGCCTGATGATAAAAAAAAACAAGGCCACGACCTGCGCTACCAAATTGTCTTTGGAACTGAGCACGCAATTGCCCCGATAAAAAGTCTGCCTGAACATGGGAATCCCCTAGATGTGCAATTCGTAATTGTCTTTCTTGGCCGTTTTCTAGCGCTTTCGTTTTTTGGAAGAAAGTTTGGAGGCCAGCTGGATTTTGAATTTTGTTAGCGGAATAGTCAATAAAGGCATAGTTAAAAAGACTATCCTGAGCCTTTAGATTGCTGGATAGAATTAATAAAATAAAAAAAAGTAAACCTATTTTTTGAAGTGTGCTCATGAAATAATTAAAGCTCGGAAGCATGATTAACGACATAATCCATATAATGTCCATTGAGGTGATCAATCAATAAGTTACTCACTTTCCGAGCACCTTTAAAGTTGAAGTGCGTATAATCCTGATTGGCTAGTCGAGGGCGTTTTTTTTCTACCCAATTGACCATGGTCCCACTTCCCCCCATTGCCTCATAAAGACTAAAAAAGGCCACATTACATTTCTTAGCAGCAGCGCGTTGCGCTGCGGTAATGCGAGGAACACTAGGTTCGGTTTGCATTTTCCCGTTGATTTTAGTGCCTTTATCTGAAATTCCGACTACCAAAATAGGCACACCAGGCATCGCTGTTTGATAGTGCCGAATCAATTTTTCCATTTTAGCCTGATACCAGGAGTAATCTTTCAATTTAGAGTTCATGACATTCAGGCCAAATTGAAAAACAATAAGATCGTAGCCTATTTTTTCTTGAAACTCCCCTAAAATAGATTTTGGAATTTCTTTTAAAGAACCTCCGTCACTGCCCCTCAAAGGAAAGTTGTCTACGATTAATCCTTTTTCGCTTTCGATACTTATCCCGTAAAGTGGGAAATTTGCGGGCACACTAAAATCTAATCTAATCCGATCTGTCAGCGTATCCAGGACCAACAACTCATTGACCATACTATTAGGTTTAAGGGTATAGTTTTGTCGTTGTTGATTGGCTCGAACAGATAAACTACCCATTTGTACCTGAGCACTATCCAATTTAGGCCTTCCGAAAAAGAGGCGAGCTCTTTCAAATTCTTTAGTCCGCACAAACCACTTACTTGCTTTGAAAGTGGCCCAATAAGTCGCATCTAGTGGTGGAGGCATGGAATCGCCACTAATTGTATCTGGTAAATTAGGGGTAAAGCGTGGAGTAAAGTATTCCCCTGAAATACCTCTGGGTAATTGCTTATAATTTTTACGGCCCACAATATTTCTTGTCCAATTATTAGAAGCGGCTTGGTGAATAGACCTCCGGAAGCCCGGATGAATAGACGTAAGTGGCACAAAACCGACTCCTTTGCCTCCGTAGCGCTGTTGTAAACTATCTCTAAAAGTCATACAAATCAGGTCTCCTTCAATGGAAGAATCCCCATAATAAGCAATACGGATTTGGCCATCGCGTGCATGCAATTTTTTGAAAAACGGAAACAAGGATTCCGTTCCTTCATAAATACCTTCCACTGCATCTACAGTTGGATCAATCAGATCTTCTGCTAAGTCTGATTTTAATAGGCCAGCACTTTTAATAGAATCTTCTACTATAGAATCTGGCAGGATGGCCAAGGAGCGGATGGGTGAATCTATTGAATCAGAAGTTATTCGAATTTCCAATAGATCTGGAAAAACAGCGTAAGACTTTAGATGTTCTTGGAGCAAAGGACTACTTTGGTGCAGTAGTGGATACCCCACTATCAAAGTAGTAGCAGTAGCCATAATAGTGAATGCTTTTCTAAAAGCTCCGCGCTCCATTAGTATTTGTTAATCCGTCGTATAGCGCTATTTCTATAGCTGTATCTTACTATAAAGACTGAAACAAAAGGCATAGACCTAGCCCCCTTAAACCATGGAACAAATCCAGAAAGCGCATAGCTTGTAAGAATTGAGGTACGGGGGACACAATTCGTCTCATATAAATGACACACTACATTACTTTACTTGTCGATAACGCTTTAATAAAATTAAAAATAAGTTATAAAATATAAAATTAGATATTTATTGATCAAATATTGAAAATTTAAATTTTACCACTGATTTTTTGACGTTTTCCAGAATAAAATTTTGCTGGCCATTTTGCATTTATCAAAAAGACACTAAAGATTAAAATAGCTGCGGCCAGGAGTGAACGGCCGGAGATGTATTCATTATTGAGTCCCCATCCTAAAAGTAGCGCGACTACTGGGTTGACATAATTCGCGGTGGCTACCTTATCTGGGCTTACTTTAGTTAATAAAAAATTAAACGCTGAGAAAGCGACAATCGACCCTAAGAAAACCAAAAAGAACCAGGCGCTAATGCCTCTTGTAGTCAAATCAGCCCAGGCAAATTCAGTAGATTCTCCACTTAGGAAGCTGAATAAAAATAAAACCGAGCCACCACACAGCATTTGCATAGCACTACTTTGCATTCTGGACTGAGGCAAATCAAAATCATTGAGTTTGACGGAAACAAATCCCCAGGCCAACATACTTATAGCGATTGCGATGAGACCTTTGATGCTGTCCGTACTAGCTGTAAAGGTAGGCTGTCCTACCAATAAATACATACCAAACAGGCCAAGACTAACGCCAAGGATAGCATTCATAGCTGGTTTCTTAGCTTTGATTTGCCAAAGAAGTAAGACAATAATAACCGGCTCTGCTCCAATCATTAAGGCCGCCATACTCGAATCGATGTATTGTTCTGCCCAGACTACCCCTCCACTACCGATAGATAAAAACAAAGTACCTGAAAGCAATGCGTATGCCCAATTACGTCGAGTAGGAGCGGCATGTCCTAAAATAGCCGTGAACAAATAAAGTATAGTGCCTGCCGTTAGAAAGCGCGCACCAGACATTAGAAAAGGCGGGATATCCTGGATAGCATACCAGTTGACAAGGTAAGTCGCTCCCCAAATAAAGTAAACTGCTGCGAAAGCTGCAATAATCAGTAAACGCTCCTTAGTCATTAGCATACCGCAATAGTTGGTTGATTCTCTTGTACCAAAATAGATTTAATGCATAAGAGTTTAGGAATAGCACTATTTGTTGTATAAA
>CAXIDD010000182.1:0-8960 GCA_964021975.1 uncultured Saprospirales bacterium
AATACCTGAGAAATGGGTTTGGTGGTGTTTTATCTTTCACTTTGAAAGGAGACAAAGAGCAAGCGACTAAGTTGGTAGGTGCTCTGAACCTGGTTAGCCATTTGGCGAACGTAGGAGATGCCAAAACATTAATCATTCAACCTGCAGCGACTACGCATCAGCAATTAACGGACGAGGAACAAGCTTCCGCAGGAGTATTGCCAAATCTTTTACGCGTCTCCGTAGGTATTGAACACATTGATGATATCAAAGGTGATTTTGAGCAGGCTTTCGCTAAAATTGGAGCAGAAGTTACGGCTTAAAAATCTGTTATAATTGTTACGAATACGGGGTTTTTAGTTTAGCTAGTGCTAAGTTAGAAACCCCATTTCCCATTAAATGAATGAGTACAAATACACTAAAAATAGCCGAACCCTTTACCTTGGTTTCCGGCGAAACTTTGCCTGCTATTGAAATTGCTTACTGTACTTATGGTCAATTAAATGATCGTAAGGATAATGTCATTTGGGTAGCTCATGCCCTTACTGGAAATGCTGAGGCTCACGATTGGTGGGATGGCTTAGTAGGCACAGGGCGTATATTTGACCCTGAAAAACATTTCATCGTTTGTGCCAATATGTTGGGCTCTTGCTATGGAACCACTGGCCCTGCTAGCATTAATCCTAAAACTGGCACTGCCTACGGAGCGGATTTTCCTTTAGTAACCATTACGGATATGGTACTGTTGCACCAAAAGCTTTGTCAGCATTTAGGTATCGATAAAATCCACTTGGGAATTGGTGGTTCGATGGGTGGACAACAAATAGTAGAATGGGCCATTCAAGAGAAAGATCGTTTCGAACACATTTGTTTATTAGCAACGAATGCCCAACATTCTCCCTGGGGAATTGCCTTTAATGAAGCCCAGCGGATGGCCATTAATGCCAGTTTAGCGGCAGGTGACTCCAGTCCAGAAGCTGGAAAGAAAGGTTTAGAAGCAGCTCGTGCCATTGCGATGCTTTCTTATCGGCATTACAAAACCTACCTCAAAACGCAATCAGAAACTACCAACGAAAAGATCGATGATTTCCGAGCTAGTTCCTATCAACGTTATCAAGGAACCAAACTATGGGAACGCTTTAATGTCTACACTTACCTTACCTTAAGTAAAGCAATGGATAGTCACAATGTAGGTCGTGGACGAGAAAGCGTGGAAGCTGCTCTAAAGAGTATTCGCTCCAAAGCTTTAGTGATTGGTATTCAGTCGGATATTCTTTTCCCAATTGAGGAACAAATGGTCCTAGCCAATCAAATTCCTAATACCCAGATTGAACTATTGGATAGTATTTACGGGCATGATGGTTTTTTAGTTGAGTTTGAAACGATTGCAGATATTATCCAGCGTTTTTTAACGGAAAAAGTATACCGCACATCTACTCAAAATTATAAAAGTGACCCTGCTCCTAATCGGGTGAATCCCAAGATGCTACCTGGAGCTTTGCCCGGAACGGAGCGGTTTTAAGCTTTTCTAAAAGATAGCGGCGAATTCATTCGACGAAGTACCTATTATCACAACAAACTTATCGGCGGATGAATCTGCCGTTACAAAAGACATTTATAAGGTTTCCTAAACATTAAGTTTTCCACAAATTGACATAAGCTGGACTTAGTCAGTTGTATCTTTGGTCAGCAGTTTGCATCTTTGTAATTCGCCCATTATTAAGAAAATGACGCTGGAGAAGAAAAAAATAATTTTAACCGATGAACCCCATCCTTTTTTAAACACCCGTTTAGAAGAATTGGGATTTGAATGTATGGCCCATTATCAAACGCCACGTGCGGAAGTCTTGCAACTTTTGCCCCAATGCTATGGCTTAATGGTCCGGAGTAGACTTCAAGTAGATAAAGAACTATTAAATGCTGGACGCCAGTTAAAATTTATTGCTCGGTATGGAGTAGGGACAGAGCATATTGATTTGGATTATGCAGCAACTTTAGGTATTCCAGTCTTCACCTCGCCGGAAGGTAGTAGAGATACAGTAGCCGAGCACAGTATGGGCATGCTACTTATGTTAATGAATTACTTAGGTAGAGCTGACCGAGAAGTACGCAAGAATGAATGGCGCAGAGGCCCTAATCGAGGTGTTGAGATCAAAGGTAAGACCGTCGGTATCTTAGGATATGGAAATATGGGTAAAGCATTAGCACAGCGACTACAAGGGTTTGAAGCCACGGTTATTACTTATGATAAGTACAAAAAAGACTATGGAGACGAATTCGCTCAACAAGTGACGCTAAGCGAACTACAAGCCCGCGCGGATATTATTAGCCTGCATATTCCCTATGAGAAAGATAATCATTATTTTATTGATGCCGCGTTTATAACTGCTTGCGCAAAACCTTTCTATTTAGTGAATACAGCCCGTGGGTTGGTCGTAAATACGGCTGATTTAGTAGCTGGTCTTGAGTCAGGCGCTGTTAAAGGAGCTGCTTTGGATGTTCTGGAATACGAAGAAATGTCTTTTGCAAAATTAGAATTAGCTAAGCTGCCAGCTCCTTTTCAATATTTGAAGGCCTCTGATCAGGTCGTTTTAAGTCCACATATTGCCGGCTGGTCTTTTGAGTCTAAGTTGGGCCACGCGCAAACTTTAGCCAAAAAAATAGAAGATTTAGAAAACCAGCTAGACTAAAAAATAAACCAACAAAGCACTAAATCAGCAAATCAACAAAGGATAAAATGTTTTCAACCGCAACAAGAGTAGCAGAAAGGTATGAGGTCGTTTATAATTTAGAAGAAATCTATCCCGGACTTTTTCTGCCGCTAGCTTTTGTGGTCACTTTAGATAAAGATGGTTATTTAGCTCATATTAAACAAAGAGCTTTGAGCGCTACGGTTGGTAGTTTTGATTTGGAGCTAACTGAGGTCCGTCAACGAATGTTTGACATCATTGATGAGCTTCAACCCAAAGTATTGGAGAAAAAGTTTAGTCCGCCCAAACGGAAAGTACGACCGTTGATAACGCTACTGGAAGATCGGGAAACCAAGAACACTATCTTGGCTTATGTACACCGTAGGATGGATGAGTTTTTGACGCAGATTGTCAAGTATAATTTCCCAGTGACTTGGAATGTAGAGCGTAAAGTTTTGGTGAAAGATTTTATCCTACACATTGCTCCCTACCAATTGGAACCAAAACTCGCCTTTAAGCGCACCGAAACCGAAGTACGCTATCAATTGAAGTTAGCCAAAGGTGAAGAAATTTGGCGAATTCAAGATAAAGAAATCATTCCGATTACCAATCATCCCGCCTGGTTGTTTATTGATCATCAACTGGTGAGGATCCCACATATTAATGGTAATATGGTCAAACCATTTCGCCAGCGGGATGAAGTATTGATTCCCCAGGATAAGGTCAAAACCTATTTCCAAAAATTTATTGTAAAAGTAGCCTCCAGGGTTGATATAGAAGCAGAAGGTTTTGACATCATCCAGTATGATCGTTTGGAAGGGTGTACTTTACAGGTAATCAAAGGCCTTTTTGAAGGTCAATTGGTGTTGGCGGTGAAGATGCAATATCCACATGCTGAATTTGGGAGTAGCGATAGTAAGAAACAACGTACGTCCCTAATTTTTGAAGCAGAGGAAGTTCGGATTATTCAAGTACGCCGTGATGCTGCAGCCGAAAAAGTTTACCTAGATAAATTACAAAAATTAGGCTTAGAAAAAGGGAACGGCAGCTACTATCTTTTACCAGAAGAAACGGAGAATGATTACTTACTCATTGAGTGGTTGATCAAATATCAGAAAGCTTTAAAGAAAGCTGGATTCAAAGTAGAAGAAACAGAGTTGGAAACTCAAAAAATATACCTCGGAGAAGCAGCTTTATCTTTACAAACTGATCAAGTTAATGATTGGTTTGACATACAGGGTTTAGTTACGGTCGGAGAATTCAGTTTCCCATTTTTAAAACTGGCGAAGTATATTGGTCAAGGGAATCGGTTTTATCCTTTACCCAATGGTTCCTATTTTTTGATTCCCTTGGAATGGATGAATAAATATCGTTCCTTGGTTCAGTTTGCACGTTCTTCTAAGCAGGAATTGCGGTTGAATAAAAGCCAGTTTACTTTACTTAAAGAAATTGGTATTGATGAAGAGGCTGTGGTACAAACAGACCCACAAGCAGTTGATTTTACCCCTTCCAATTTGTTGAAAGCAGACCTTCGGCCCTATCAACTTAATGGAGTCAAGTGGCTGGTACAGCTTTATCGCAACGAGCTGGGCGGTTGTTTGGCGGATGATATGGGACTTGGTAAAACGCTTCAGACCATCACTGTTTTGTTACATGCTAAAGAACAAAAAGAGCCCGAAGAAAAGGTACAAGAAGAGGGTGATTCGAGTAAATCGGCTGCCAATCAACTTGATCTTTTTTCACCTGCGGAAGATGAGGCTTTTTTGAATCCGCTAAATGCATTGATTGTCCTGCCAGCTTCTTTGGTTTTTAACTGGGAAAGTGAGCTGGCTAAATTTGCTCCACACCTTTCTGTTTACAAACATACCGGGCCAAAAAGGCACAAAGATATTCGCCTGATTAAGCGTTTTGATGTCATTCTCACTACCTACCAAACCGCATTAAGAGATGCTAGTTTCCTAAAGGAAATGCAATTCGAATACATTGTTTTAGACGAGAGCCAACAAATCAAAAACCGCGAGAGTAAAGTTTTTAAGGCACTCAGCGAATTTCAGGCGAAGCATAAAGTTTCCCTGAGTGGTACGCCGATTGAGAATTCGCTTTCTGATCTTTGGTCGCAAATGCAGTTTATTAACCCAAACTTATTGGGGAATTATGCTTTTTTCAAAAGAGAATTTATTTCACCGATTGAAAAGCAACAGGATGTAGATAAAAAAGAACGGTTGCGGTCCTTAGTCAAACCCTATTTATTGCGTCGGACCAAATCAGAAGTTGCTAAAGATTTACCCCCGTTGACTACCAAGGTTTTTTATTCAGAAATGACGGCTGAGCAGAAGAAATTATACGAAAAAGAGAAATCGGCAGCACGGAACTACTTAATGGAGAATTTTGACGGTGCCAGTGGGAAATATCGGATTATGGTCTTGCAATCCTTGACTAAATTACGGCAAATCGTCAATCATCCTCGGTTGGTTTATCCGGATTATGAAAAAGGAAGTTCAAAGTTTAATGATATTTTAGAGCATTGGGATGTAATCCGACGGTCTGGTCATAAAGCCCTGTTTTTTAGCTCCTTTGTACAATATTTGAACCTTTTTAAGGAGCGTTTTGAGCAAGAAAAATTACCTTATTCCTGGCTTACAGGTGATTTATTACCCCAGCAGCGGGCCAAACAAATTGCTCGCTTTGAATCCGAAGAAAAGATACAATCTTTTTTAATTTCGATTAAATCTGGTGGTACTGGTTTAAATCTCACAGCTGCGGGTTATGTGTTTATTCTAGATCCCTGGTGGAATCCCACTACTGAGCAACAAGCGATCGCTCGCGCCCACAGGATTGGGCAGGATAAGAATGTAATAGCAGTAAAATTTATCACTAAAGATTCCATTGAGGAGAAAATTTTAAAACTCCAAAGACGAAAAGCAAAATTAGCTAAAGACATTATTGATCACGTGAATCAAGGTGGTTTTTCCAAAGGAGATATCGAGTTTTTGCTTGATTAAGATGCGCTATAATTTCGGAAAAAGGCTTAAACAAAAATGTCCTTTTATTGGGATGTTTTTAAGGTTTGTTCTATTTTAACCACTGGATTTAAAAAATATCGTTCAGGTTTTTAATAAATCCTCAATTTTGCTCTCCAAATAAGATCGTAAAAGATAAACAAAAGTTATTGAATGAGTTAGTCTTGGCACTATTACAGCGTCCTGCCTTGGATACTTGTAAAATTAATATTCTACTTGTCCAATAGGCTACTCAAAAAACATTAGAATTTTATGATACATCAGGTCAAAAAACTGATGGTAGCCAATCGGGGGGAAATTGCCATCCGAGTATTGCGGGCTGCCTCCGAATTACGTCTACGCACCGTTGCCATTTATACTTTTGAAGATCGGTATTCCCTGCACCGATACAAAGCAGATGAAGCTTATCAAATTGGAGCAGAAAATGATCCGTTAAGACCTTATTTGGAGATTGAAAATATCATTCAGATTGCAAAGGAGCATGAAGTAGATGCCATCCATCCAGGCTACGGATTCCTATCAGAAAATGTAACCTTTGCTCGGCGTTGTAGAGAAGAAGGACTCGTATTTGTAGGTCCAGATCCTGAAGTGATGGAGCAGCTAGGTGACAAAGTAGCCGCTAAAGCTTTAGCCAGGAAAGTACAAGTACCTTTAATTGAAGGTAGTCAGCTGGATTTAGTCAACAGTGAGGTTGCCTTACAAGAAGCCAAGCGCATTGGTTACCCTGTGATTATTAAAGCTGCCGCCGGTGGTGGTGGTCGTGGAATGCGGGTGGTCCGAGATGACCAAAACCTTGAAATCGAATTTGAGGAAGCTAAGAGTGAGGCTATTACGGCTTTTGGAGATGGTACCATCTTTCTAGAAAAATTTATAGAAAACCCCAAGCATATTGAAGTACAGCTTTTGGGGGATCGCCATGGTAATATTGTACACTTGTTTGAGCGAGATTGCTCCGTGCAAAGACGATTCCAAAAAGTGGTTGAAATCGCACCTTGTGTCACCATTGCAGCGGCGACTAAAGCAAAACTATACGATTATGCCATTAAGTTAGGGGAGGCAGTTGGCTATAATAATGCTGGAACGGTAGAGTTTTTGGTGGACGAAGATGAGAGTATCTATTTTATTGAAGTTAATCCTAGGATTCAGGTAGAGCATACCGTTACCGAGGAAATTACGGGTATTGACTTGGTCCGATCTCAAATCCTCATTGCCCAGGGACATGCCTTAACCGACGATATTTTGCGGGTTGGCAAACAAGACGCTATTCAAGCCTATGGTTGCGCCATCCAATGTCGAGTTACGACCGAAGACCCTTCTAATGATTTTAAACCGGATTATGGTCGGATTATTGCCTACCGATCGGCTAGTGGGATGGGTATTCGTTTGGATGCTGGAAGTGCTTTTCCGGGCGCAAAAATCAGCCCTTTCTTTGATAGTTTATTGGTCAAAGTTACCGCTTGGGGACAAGATATGCCTGGTGCCGCGGAACGTTTACACCGCGCATTAAGAGAGTTCAGGATTCGGGGTTTAAAAACCAATATTGGCTTTTTATTGCGCTTGTTACGCAATGATACTTTTAGAGTAGGCGGAGCAACCGTTAAATTTATCGGAGAACATCCGGAGTTATTAGAGCAACCAAAATGGAAGGACCGCGGTACCAAAATGCTGCGTTATCTAGCAGAAGTTAATGTCAATAAAAATCCAGACGTTAAATATAAAGACCCCAGAGTTACTTTATTAGATCCGCAGGTTCCTACTTTTGATAAGCAAACAGCTTTCCCAGAAGGGACTAAAGACCGACTGAATAAATTGGGTAGGGCAGGTTTTATCCAGGATTTAAAAGATAATAAGCAAATTCAATATACCGATACCACTTTTCGGGATGGACACCAATCACTTTTGGCTACCCGTATGCGTACCCGTGATATGGAGAAAGTAGCAGAAAGTTATGCACGGATCCACGGTGGGGATCTGTTCTCGATGGAAGTATGGGGCGGTGCTACTTTTGATGTTGCCTTACGTTTTCTAAAAGAAGATCCCTGGGAAAGGTTACGTCGTTTGCGAGCAGCCATTCCAAATGTTTTACTCCAGATGTTATTTAGAGGATCCAATGCCGTTGGTTATGCCGCTTATCCGGATAACTTGGTGATGAAATTCGTAGAGCAAGCTGCCGAAACAGGCATCGATGTCTTCCGGATTTTTGATTCACTCAATTGGGTAGAAGCCATGAAACCGAGCATCCAAACGGTGATTCAAGAAACGGATGCACTTGCGGAGGTTTGTATTTGTTATACTGGTGATATTTCTAATCCTGATAAAACCAAGTTTACGCTTGATTATTACTTAGATCTTGCGAAAAGACTAGAAGATACAGGTGCACACCTTCTTGCCATCAAGGACATGGCCGGACTATTAAAGCCTTATGCTGCGACTGAATTAATTGGTCGCTTGAAAGAAACAGTGGATATGCCAATCCATTTACATACCCATGATACTTCTTCTATTCAGTCCACAACTTATCTTAAGGCAATAGAAGCCGGCGTCGATATTGTCGATGTAGCAATTGCTTCGATGTCAGGACTGACTTCCCAGCCTAGTTTTAATGGCATGGTTGCAATGTTGGAAGGCCAGGAACGGTCCAACCCCATTAATTTACAATCTTTGAACCAATTTTCTGCTTACTGGGAAGCGACGCGTAAGTATTACTATGCTTTTGAAACAGAACTTAGAGCAGGTACTGCAGACATTTATGAGATGGAGATTCCAGGTGGTCAATATTCCAATTTAAGGCCACAAGCACGTGGCTTAGGTTTAGAGGATCGCTTCGAGGAGATCAAGCAAAATTATAGCATTGCCAATGACTTGGTAGGGGACATCATTAAAGTAACCCCTTCTTCTAAGGTAGTTGGAGACTTAGCCATGTTTATGACTTCTAATAAGTTATCTAAAAAAGATATTCTAGAAAAAGGATCTTCTTTGGATTTCCCAGATTCGGTGAAGGCTTTGATGCGTGGTGATTTAGGTCAGATAAAAGGCGGTTTTCCTGCGGAAGTACAAAAGATCATCCTGAAAGGAGAACAACCTTATACCGACCGGCCCAACGCACAGTTAAAGCCCATTGATTTTGAGAAGGCCTTACCTGAATTTCAAAAAGAATTCGGGAGCGACTTGACCATTAATGATTTTCTATCCTATCAATTGTATCCAAAAGTCTACCAAGATTATCGGACCCACTTTGAGGAATATGGAGAGGTCATCAACCTGCCCACAA
>CAXIDD010000183.1:0-8877 GCA_964021975.1 uncultured Saprospirales bacterium
AAATAAAATAAAGCCGGAATGAAAATATCCCAAATTTGGGCATAGCTATTCAAGTGAAATAAATTTAATACGTCACAAGCTAAGTAATAAATTTTTTGAGAAAGAAAGATAAAAGCAGGGAAACCTACGATATGAAAAAGCAAACGATACTTTAAAGAAAGATGCTTGAATTTTCTAAAAATAATCCACCAGATACCTACAGTGAGCACTAGCATAATGGAGTACTGAACCCCCGCATTATCCATGAATTCCCAAAAACTAAATAGATCACTTATCGGCTTTTCAGGGGCATAGCCAAGAGAGTTGATATGTATACTTACATTGTAACAATAGGCAATGAAGAGGTACATACCCAATACCATCAGGTATTCGTAGATTCGAATACCCAAAAAAGATTGCTTAAGCCAGAGATGTTTTTCCATAATTCTGGTGGATTGTTTTTGTAATAAAAGGGTCTTTCGAAAAATCACTAAAACGCTCTTTAGGGCAGGAGTATATTTTGGTGATTTTGGCCTGTACTTTATTTAGCAATTTATTTTACTTCTCAGGGGCCTCTTTGGCTAATAGGCGGATTAATGCCTCTCTTAAATTGGTTTCATCTCCAAAGGAGTCCGGGTTGAAAGCATTGTTGTTGCTTAAGATAATAATAGTTTGTTGGCTTTCCAATAAACGGATTAAGACAACATTAGCCCCTAAAATGCCACCTCTACGTTCCATTATCTTTGGTTGACTTTTTACAAAAGGATAGCGATAGGTCCAAACGCTATACCCTGTATAATTATAGGCAGGGTAAGATTTAAACATGATGGCCTTGCTCTCTTCCTGCAATAATTGATCTCCGTACATCGCTTGATCAATTTTTAATAGATCCGCTGCTGTACTGTACATATTACCCGCTGCGTAGAAATTTTCGATATGGAAATCTGGATCCTGAACAGGCTGATTTTGCTGGTCAAATTGATAAGCGTAGGCAAAACCTTGAGGATAATTATCCTTGGCAAGGAAACCCGTTTTTTCTAGTTTCAGGGGTTTGATAAACTGCTCCTCTATATTGTCTTCCCAGCTTTTTTGCGTCAAACGTTCAATGATCATACCCAAAAGAACATAGTCTACATTATTGTAATTGTATTTTCCAAAACCAGCAGATTTTCCTTTCTGAGCTAATACTTCTTGGATAAATTCAGCGGGATTTCTTTTTTGTAAATAAATCAGATCAGATTCATTGGGCAAACCAGAGATGTGTAATAGCAAATGATGGACCGTAATCTTTCTATTTTTTGGAATATCGAGATCAGGTAGTAAAGTGGCTAAATTGTCTTCTAAATTTAGTTGCTCCGTTTCAACTAATTGTAAAATACGAATGGCCGTCAACATTTTTGTAATGGAAGCAATACCGAACACAGATTCTGGTGTGATGACTTCTCCTTCTTCTAATTGAGTCCTGCCAAAAGCTTCTTGATAAATGACTGTTCCTTGATCAGCAACCAATACCGTACCAGAAAATTGATGATGCTCAATATGGTCTTGCACAACTGTTTTGATACTTTCCTGGATTCCTTGTGCTCCTAGAAAGAAAGGAAAGGTTAGTAATAAAGAAATGAGATAATTATTCATGGTAAAAAATTGTCGGGTGATTTGATGGTCTAAAGAAACAGTAAATAGGGTTGGATCAAAAATCCTTTCCGATGAGTTGCAGAATAGGCCGTTGAATGAAGCGGACGTTCATTCAACGGCCTATTTGGTCATTGGACGGAACTTGGTGGCTTAAACCTATATTATGTAGGATCTTTGATAAGAATTAAAAATCACCCGACATTTATGAAACAGTTAAATTTTATCTTATTCGTTACTTTAGTTTTCACAAGTATCCAATTAATAGGACAAACGGCTAGTGTCCGTGGTACCGTGATAAGTGCAGAAGGTGTGCTGGATTATGCAACGGTCATCGTACATGCTCAAGCTGATTCCACCATAGTCAAAGTAGGTGCCACCAACGAATCTGGTCAATACCGAATTCCAGGTTTATCTGCGGGAACTTACTTCCTAGAGGTCAGCTACGTAGGGTTAAATACTGCGCTGACTGAAACCTTTACCTTGACAAGTACTGCTCTAAAATTGGAGCCCATCACCCTGCAAGCACAAAGTGCAGAAATTGCTTCGGTAGAAGTTATCGCAAAACGACCCATGATTGAAGTACTGGCCGATAAAACCGTGTTTAATGTAGAAAATACCCTAAATGCTACCGGTACAGACGGGTTTGAACTACTGCGTAAAGCACCAGGTGTAATTGTTGATAACAACAATAATATTATTGTAGATGGTAAAACCGGTGTACAAATTTTTATCAATGGGAAGCCTTCTATCCTTGCTGGAGATGATTTGGTCAATTACTTGCGGTCACTACAATCTTCAGATATCGCAGCGGTAGAAATTATCACCCAGCCTTCTTCCAAATACGATGCAGCTGGTAACGCCGGGATCATTAATATTCGCCTTAAAAAAGACAAGCGCCTCGGGACTAATGGCAGTCTCAATGCAGGATATGCCTATGGGCAAAACAGTCGTTATAACGGATCTCTGTCTTTGAACAAACGGACTAAAAGCTCTAATCTTTATGGAAATTATAGCGGGAGTACAGGGACTACTTTTAGTTTTATTAATTTGGACCGGACGCAGTTTGGCGTACGTTATGATTCTGAGTCGGAGACCTTGTCAGATAATACGGCACACAATTTTAAAATAGGCTATGATTGGTTTCCAGATGATAAGCACACCTTTGGAGTTCTGGTCGATGCCAACTTATTTAGTAATACAGGGGAGGGTTTTACGAATACACCAATTATTCCTTTAAATACAGGGAATCTTTCCCAAACCTTGGTTTCTAATAGTAATACCCGTGGAGACAATCAAAATCTGAATGGTAATCTGAATTATCGTTTTCAAGATACGCTTGGACATGAGCTAACTTTTGATTTAGATTATGGCATTTATAGTCGTGACCAGAATAATTTTCAACCCAATCGCTATTTAGATGGCAGGACTGATGCCGTTTTGTTTGAACGGAATTATCGGATGATAACGCCTACCAATATTGATATTTTCAGTGCAAAGCTTGACTATTCCCAAGATGCATTGGGGGGTAAATTAGCACTTGGAGGTAGAATTTCTTTGGTGGAAACAGATAACGATTTTCGTTTTTTTAATGTAGCGGATGGATCAGATTTCTTTGATGACACTCGGAGCAATCGATTTCTTTATACCGAGCAAATTAATGCGGCCTATGTCAATTATAATAGAAAATGGGAGAAATGGAATATCCAATTAGGATTGCGAGCAGAACAAACCATTTCCGAAGGAGATTTGATCAGTGCACAAAGTACGCCTGAAGATAATGTGCGTAGAAATTACCTTAACTTCTTTCCCAGTGGTGGACTGACTTACACACCAAGTTACACCAGTTCTTGGGCATTAACGTATAGTCGACGGATTCAACGCCCCACTTATCAATCTTTAAATCCGTTTGAAAGTCAGATCGATGAGTTGAGTTTTTCCAGAGGTAATCCTTTTTTACAACCACAATACACTGATAATATTAAACTTTCTCACACTTATAAGTATCGCCTGACCACTTCTTTAAGTTACAGTAAGATCAACGATTTCTTTGCCAAGGTTACTGAAACATTAGGAGAAGACCGAAACTTTATCATGTCTAGAAATATCGCCAACCAAGAAATTTGGAATGTAGGGGTCAGTTATCCTTTCGAAGTTAAGAAATGGTGGAGTGTTTACTTGAGCCTGAATGCTTTCCATGCCGCCTATGAAGGGAATGATGATAACTTTATTGCTATCGACCAATCTACTTTGAGTTTTTACGGTCAAAATTCCTTTAAACTGCCCGCTGGATTTAGTTTTGAATTGTCGGGTTGGTACAGCTCTCCTTCTGTCTGGAGTGGTACTTACTTGACCAAGAGTATGGGCTCCTTAGATTTTGCAGTACAGAAGAAATTAATGGACGATCAATTGACCGTTCGAGTTTCTATGAGTGATATCCTGTTTACTTCGCCCTGGGAAGCGGACATGCGGTTTGGAGACTTGTACATTGATGGAACAGGAGGCTGGGAAAGCCGACAGGTAAGAGTTAATATTAGCTATGCTTTTGGAAATCAGAATGTGAAAAAAGCTCGAAACCGGAAAACCGGCTCCGAAGATGAGAAGAGTCGTTTGGGAAGCTAGACCTAAATGCTTACCTCAACTTTAAACCACGCCAGAGGTACGCTCCTTGCTGAATGGCACCTCTGGCAACCATAAACAACAACAAAGTCAACCATAAACCATGGTTGCCATGGTGTTGACCATAGAAAAAGTAGGTGCCTAAGAAAATAAGGATCGCCAGAATCATACAATTGCGCATAGCTTTGGAGGCAGTCAGGCCAATAAATACACCATCCCAAATGTAGCAGGGGGTGCTTAAAATTGGGAAAATCATCATCCAGAATAAGTAGGGTTTGGCGGCCTCAATAACCTTAGCCTCGGTCGTGAAAACATGTAACAATGGCTCCCCAGCAAAAGTGTACAATAAACTAAACCCTGCGGCTAAGGCCATCCCCCAAACGAAAGCAAGGCGGATGGCTTTATTTGTTTCCGGGCCTTTGCGCGCTCCCGCATATTTACCGACTAAGCTTTCCGTAGCAAAGGCAAAACCGTCTACACCGTAGGCCATCCAGTTCATATATTGTAATAAAATAACATTGGCAGCTAGTACGAGTTCGCCTTGTTTGGCGGACTGGCTGTAGAAAAAGCCAAAGGCGAAGGTGAGGCATAAGGTTCTTAGGAAAATATCAAAGTTGATGCTTAGGAATTTCTTTAAAGCGTGCCATTGCAATAGCGCCTTAGTTTTTATTTCCTTGACATAGTCTCCATATTTATAAAAAAATAAACCCAATGCGAGTATCAATCCAAAGTATTGGGCAATGAGCGTTCCATAAGCTACGCCCGCAACACCCCAACCCCAATAATGGACCATTACATAACTCAGGATAATATTGATCACATTAATACCGACGGTCAAAATTAGCGGATACACAGCGTTTTGTAAACCAAAGAACCAACCCATGAAAGCATAAAGTCCTAAAGTAGCTGGTGCAGCCCATATCCGAATATAGAAATAGGTATCTACCAAAGCAGCCTGTTCCGTATTGACATTCATTAAACGAAAGCTCAATTGCCCAAACGGTACTTGTAGGACCAATAATAGACTTGATAAGCCTAGAACAACAACGAGCGCCCGTCCTAAAGTTATCGCCATATCTGGCTTTGATTGTTTTCCAAACGCTTGAGCTGTGATACCGGTAGTCCCCATGCGCAAGAATCCAAAATTCCAATAAATGAAATTAAAAATCATTGCTCCTACACCAACTGCGCCTATGTGGATCTCCGACAATCTTCCCATCAGTGCGGTATCTACCGTACTTAATAAAGGAACCGAAATATTGCTGATGATATTAGGAATGGCTAATTTGAGAATCTCTTTATTCATAAAACAAAGATACAATCATAAGTAATGGGACTGTATTATCTTCAACTAATTTCCTCTGAACTTAATTTAAATGTAGTATAGTCCCATTACTTAATTTATGTAAATTTGGAAAAACACCGCAATACGATCAAAACACTTTCATTCATAAGCTCTTTTTGATGAAATTAAAAGTAGGTATTTTTTTTGGAGGCCCTTCTCGGGAAAGAGGACGATCTTTTGTGAAAGCCAAGCAGGTTTTCCAAAAATTGGATCAAAGTCTCTTCGAACCATTGGTCTTTTTTATAGATATCAAGCTTCAACTGTACCAGTGTGAGCCATCCATCCTTTATCATAAAAACATTAAAGCGCTTTTTGGAGCATCCACGGATGAGTTTACCTTGTATCAGGAAAGTCTAGAAAACCGGAGTGAAATTCAGCAAAAAGAAATCTATTGGAAGATTGGTCGCTTGGTACAGCTAGACGTTTTACCTCAATTGATTAATATTGCTTTTGTAGAAACGTGGGCTGATCAGCAGACAGATGCTTGGCTATTGGCTTACCTAATTGATTATCGAATTCCCTATATCGGTGTGGATGCGGAAGTCAGGCAAATGCGTACTCAAAAATCCGTGTTTTTAACAAAAATGGAGGAGTATGATATTAAGCATTTTAATTTTCATACTATTGATAAAAAGGCTTGGTTGGCAGGTCGTGCCGTAGCTCTAGAAGAAACTCAGCAGGAAATTACCTTCCCCGTTAGGCTTAGTCCAGATCAGCAGCACGATTTTTTTGCAGATTCAAGTTTAGAAAAAGGGACCTCCACAGAAGATTTGCAAGAAGCTATTGATCGAGCATTTTTTCAAGAAACTATTCCTGTCAGCTCCTGGCAATCGAGGGGACATTTTGATAGAAAAGATCATATCCGATATTTGACTCATGTGCGTAAGGGGCTGGGTTTTCCAGTTGAAGTACATTCACCACAAGGTACCTTCTTGATGCACCACCCAAAAGACCTATTAAGTCTATTGGATGAACAAACAGCTCAAATTGAAGCAGAATCAGCCTACTTTAAATTGTCCAGTCAATTGCCAGCGGATCGGGTTTTAATAGAAGAAATCCCTGCCGGAACACCATTTGAAGTATTGGTGTTAGAAGATAAACAAGGAGCTGCTTTAGCTTTATACCCACAAGTCCCAAAACCAAAGTCGCCTTATAAATTAGGCCTCACTCAGCTACAATTAGATCAGATTAGGATCAAAGCTACCCAGTTTTATACAAAAATGAAATTGGGACCTTTAGTACTCCTAAAAGGAATCTATACTGCGGAAGATGAAGTTTTATTCGATTTGCCTGCCATCAGTTGTTCTTTAGATGATGATGGGGCACTATTGAAAAATTGGACCGCTTATCATTTAGACAGCCATCAGTTGCTCTTGTATTACGTAGCGGCTTCTTTGCGTCGACGTATGCGGATACACCCGGAGCAAAAGACGAATGAAGCCTTAGTAGCGCATTTGCAAGCACTGCGTTCTGCACAGATAGCAAGCACTGAAGCGCCCACTATTGCGGTTATTTTGGGTGGGAATGGTGCCCAGGAAAACCAGGCCCAAAGTGCCGCTAGATACTTTTGGGAAGTAGTCGATGGACTAAGAACCTTTCCGGTCCAATTATATAAATATGATGCCGATAACAAACAAATATATGAGATAGAACCCTCTGAATTACGCTCAGATTGGGAGTCTGTCCAAGGAACCGCTAATTGGAAAAAATCGCCTTTGTTTTTTGAAGTCAATGAGGCCTTACAAACTTTATTAGGAGGATTTAAAATTGACCTAAAATTAGAAAGTGCTAGTGTTGCCTTGAATGATTTAAAAGCGGGCTTTGTTTATCCTGTTTTAACGGGGGCTTTACGAAATGGTACTATTCAAAGGATATTGAAACAGCAAAATATACCTTACAACGGGTCAGATCATCAGACGTTGGAGAATGTTAATGTTAATCCTAAAATGATGCAGCCCTTAGCTCGGAACGCTTGTTTAGTCCCCACGCAGGTCGAGGTGAAACGAAGTGACTTTAACAGCAACTTATTGGGCTTAATTCAAAACTTGGAAACTCAATTTGTTTATCCAATGTTGGTCCATTCTGGAGATCAAGACCAGTCTATTTTACGACACCAGATCAACAAACGATCAGAATTCATTGCATATGCACAATTGTTGTTTCGCCCGAAAGGTAGTTTAGCCAGCGAAGCAAGACAAGTTTTACGAATTAAAAACTCCGAAGATATACCCACAAAAACGGCATTTTGGGTAGAAGCGATGCCAGATCAAAGTTGGACTAGACTCTTGAGTAGTTTGTTTTGCCACCATAGCGAAGATGGAGAAGTACTCTATGAGGTATTGGGACACTCAGTATATGAAGAGGAGACTTTGATTACACCAGCCGCGCTTACTCAATCTACAATCTTTTGTAACGATTGAAAGTTATTTACGTATCTTTGCTGACAATAGCATCCAGTTGATGCTTTCTCAAGTAGACGCCTTACCCTTTTTGAATGCTGATCATCCTTTGCTGGCACATGCTTTGTTGGCAGGACGCAATCCCGCCCAGGTTTTTCAGGCGATGTTTGCAGATCATCTAAAACAAGCTTTACCTTTACAGAAAACCACATTTGAGCCGACTATGGTTAATAATGAAGATGAAAATAAGGAAGTAGAACAGCCGATATCTAATGATCCGGCACTCACTCCAGTTCCAACTGATCCAGATAAAGAAGCCTCCTTTTTTAAAAGGACACTCCTAGCCATTAAATCCTTTTTAGGTTCTCCTATTTTTTGGAAAAACGTAGGTGGGATTATAGTTGCTAGCTTATTACTTTTTGGCTTGACCCTTTTCTTGTTAGGACGATATACGCATCATGGTTCTTCCTATGTTGTGGAGGACTATATTGATATGAATTTCGATGATGCCAAACGAAAGGCCCGTGGGAAAACCTTACGAGCAGTAGTGATTGATTCTATTTTTCTCATTGGAGAAGCACCCAACATTGTCAAAGATCAAGACCCTAAACCAGGATCTAAAGTTAAAAAAAGAAGAACCATTTATATGTGGGTGACGGGTGGACAAGCCCCCGAAATATTACTCCCTAATTTAGCGGGAAAAGATGACTTTGAAACGTATCGTCGGGAGCTGGAACGTCGGAATGTGCGGCTCATTATCAAGGAACGTAAATTTGACCGCAAGCTGCAAGAAAATACTTTACTAGGCTTTTATTACCGCGGAGATAAAATATCCACAGAAATGGTGAATGATGGATTTAAAGTGGTAGAAGGAAGTACCTTGGAGGCCATCGTTTCTCAACG
>CAXIDD010000184.1:0-8866 GCA_964021975.1 uncultured Saprospirales bacterium
GAGAAAATGGGGGTATCTACAAAAGTACCGATGCGGGGGCTTCGTGGACACTAGTAAATACCGATAGAAGACTTTGGGGACGCGGCGATGATTTCGCCGAAATTGAAGTTCACCCAACGAATCCTGATCGACTTTATGTAGGAAATATCGCTTCCTATCAGTCTGATGATGGAGGTAAGACTTGGACCTCTATTAAAGGAGCTCCGGGGGGAGATGATTACCACCGCATCTGGATTAACCCTAAATCTCCTGATATTATGATCTTCGCAGCTGATCAAGGAGCGACTATCACGGTTAATGCGGGACGTACCTGGAGTTCTTGGTACAACCAACCCACCTCACAGATCTACCACGTAGCAACCGATAATGCCTTCCCTTATTGGGTTTATGGCGGTCAACAAGAAAGTGGTGCCATTGGTACAGCCAGTAGAAGTAACGGTGGGCAAATTTCTTTCCGGGAGTTTATGGGTGTAGGAGCGGATGAATACGCCTACATTGCGCCAGATCCATTGGATCCAAATATTATTTATGGTGGTAGAGTAGTGCGGTTTAATAAAAAAACGGGTCAAGCCCAAAACATCGCACCCGAAGCTTTACGAAGCGGAGAATACCGTAATGTCCGGACCATGCCTTTACTTTTTCACCCAGCTAATCCAAAAACCTTGCTCTATGCAACCAATGTACTTTGGAAAACCCAAACCGGTGGTCAATCCTGGGAGGTTATTAGTCCTGACTTAAGTCGGGTACAACCAGAAGTGCCGGCTAGTTTAGGCGATTTTAAAACCAAAGAAATGGATAAGATGGCCAGGAGAGGCGTCATTTATGCCGTTGGACCATCTCCTTTAAAGGAAGAAATCATTTGGGCTGGAACAGATGATGGCTTGGTACACCTAACTCAAGATGGGGGAGCTTCTTGGCAGGATGTCACACCAAAAGCCCTGAGCTCTTGGGATAAAGTTTCCCAAATTGATGCTAGTGCTTTTAACGAGAAAGTAGCATACATTGCCATTAATGCCATTCGAAAAGATAACATGCGTCCGCTTATTTACCGTACTCTGGATGCTGGCCAAACTTGGGAGCTTATCACTAAAGGACTCCCTGAGAATGGCCCCGTTAATGTAGTGCGAGCAGATCCCAAACAAGCAGGCTTGCTCTTCGCTGGTACCGAGCGGACCGTTTATTTTTCTGTAGATAATGGGGATAATTGGCAAGAACTTAGACAAAATATGCCTGCTACCTCTATCCGAGACTTGGTCATCAAAGACGAAGATTTAGTAATCGGTACCCATGGTCGGTCGATTTGGATTTTGGATAATATCGCTCCGTTGAGAGAAATGGCAGCAATCAATAAAAATAAATCCCATTTATTTGTACCACCGAGTACTTATCGAATTCGTTGGAATATGTTTTCTGATACACCGCTACCACCAGAAGAGCCAACTGGACAAAATCCTCCAGATGGGGCAATCATCGATTATTACCTGGCACAACCGGCTTCTACTTTAGAATTGACTATTTATGATGCCGATGGAGCACTCGTCCGAAAATACACCAGCAATGATCCTGTTGAAAATGTAGATCCCAATACCTTAGCACATCCTACTTATTGGATCAGACCAGCTCAAAGTCTGGAGGTAGGAGCTGGTCATCAGCGATTTGTCTGGGATTTGAGGTATGCGCCTCCGAAAGATACTCGCCGGCAATTTTCAATCGCCGCAGTTTATAAAAATACACCTTCCGGGCCACACGGGCCGCTTGTTCATCCAGGTACCTATCGGATCCGATTACGAGCAGATGGCCAAGTTTTTGAACAATCCCTAGAGGTATTAATGGACCCAAGGGTCGAAACTACAGATGCTGATATTCGACAACAGACCAACTATTCAATGGCTTGTTATGAGGCTTATCATGAATTGCAGGACCTTTATGAAACCATCGCTGATTTCAAAAAACGGGCACGCCTAAACCAGAATCAGTTGAAAAATATTAATGCCTTGCAAGGAGGAGGTCCAATTGGAGACCAAGACATCCTTTATGGAAGTATCAGAGCAGTGCCAACCGACAAGCAATCGATTAGAGGCTTACAAGCGCAATTCCTTTACATGCATAACCTTCTGCAAGGAGCGGATGTCGCCCCAACCTTACAAAGTAAAAATGCTATTCAACGATTACAGAACCAGCTTTTAGGCTTAAAGCAACGGTGGGAGGAAATGAAGTAAACGATTCGCTAAATTTAAATACATGCAGTACGATATTGCTTTGCTCAATGATGATCCATTATTCTTAAACGAAGGAAATCAAGATCATAAGTTGGTGATTTATCAATTGTTGGTCCGTTTGTTTACCAACAGCAATACCAATAATAAAATATGGGGAACCATTGAGGAGAATGGTGTTGGAAAGTTTAATGATATTCAAGAGAAAGCACTAAAAGCAATACTAGAATTGGGTGCGACCCACGTTTGGTATACGGGTATTCTAGAGCACGCCACGATGACGGATTACCGAGACCATCGTATTGATCTAGATGATGCAGATATAGTCAAAGGACGTGCCGGCTCGCCCTATGCGATTAAAGATTACTACGATGTGGATCCAGATTTGGCGGTCAAGGTAGATCAACGCATGGAAGAGTTTGAAGCACTTGTTGCTCGGACCAAAAAGGCCGGTTTGAAGGTCCTGATTGATTATGTCCCCAATCATTTAGCCAGGTTTTATAAATCAGATCAAAAGCCGGAAGGAATTATTGATTTTGGGGAAGATGACGATCCATCACAAGCTTTTCTTTCCGATAATAATTTCTATTATCTGCCGGGTGAAAAATTGGAAATACCTAAGGAACAAATAGCCTATGAATCGGGCTTGCAAGGCCCTCGACACAACGGTTTTTATGAAGAATCAACCGCAAAAGCTACCGGAAATGACGTTTTTCATGCCCAACCAAGTGTCAACGACTGGTTTGAAACGGTGAAGCTTAATTATGGAGTGGATATCCAGAACGGAGGCCAAACTTATTTTGAGCCGATACCCGATACTTGGCATAAAATGCTACAAGTTTTACGCTTTTGGGCCGCAAAAGATATTGATGGATTCCGCTGTGACATGGCGGAAATGGTGCCCGCTGAGTTCTGGCATTGGGTGATTCCTCAGCTTAAAAAAGATTATCCAACTTTAATATTTGTTGCGGAAATTTACAATCCAGATCAATACCGAAGATATCTTGATTTTGGTGGTTTTGACTACCTATATGATAAAGTTCAATTATACGATACCCTTAAAAAGATAGTGCAGCAAAGCGGTAGTACGAATTGGTTAACAGGGATTTGGCAGCACCTACGAGGGGTGAACCACAGAATGTTACGTTTCCTAGAAAACCACGATGAACAACGCATTGCCTCACCTGATTTTATCGGTGATCCCTGGCATGCCTTACCCGCGATGATGGTTTCTGCTACCTGGCATCAAGGCCCAGTAATGCTCTATTTTGGACAAGAAGTAGGAGAACCAGGTGCTGGTATATCTGGTTTTAGCGGGGAGGATGGCCGGACTACTATTTTTGATTATTGGGGTGTTCCAATGCATCAGAAATGGTTGAATAATGGTCAATATAATGGTGGGCAATTGCCAGAGAACCGAAAGCATTTGAGATCCTATTATGTTGAATTAATGCAATTTTGCCGAAAATTTGAGGCCATCAAGAAAGGTGCTTTTTATGACCTTCAACCATGGATGTCAAAACAGACAGGGTATTCGGAGCAGGTGCTGACTTATTTACGGTTTACCGAAAATGAATGCTTATTGTTTATTTGTAATTTTAGCAGGCATCAGTCGTTTTCTTTTAAATTGACGCTTCCTGATTCCATCCTTGATATGTTGGCTTGGCCGCCCAAAGGATCCTTGCAAGGTGTTTTTGGAACCAAAGCAAATTATTCATACAATCAGGGTGTTGATCTTGAAATTCCAGTTCTAGGTAGTTTGGTATTCTTATGTGGGAAATAGCCTTGCTGATCAATACACCTTTTAAATCGGCTCAAATAATGATCAAAAAGAATGGGTTACTGTTCAGGTAATATGAAATATAATATCCTAATTAAAAATAGCTTCCTCTTAAGTTTATCTATTCTATTCCTTTGGACTTGTAATCCCAATGGAGACATGGAATTAGAACCGAATCTGCCCATGAATGGTGGGATGCCTATAGATTCTATTTCCTATTTAGCATTAGGAGATTCGTATACCATCGGACAAGGTATTGCTCCCCCAGGACGGTGGCCTTACCAACTAGGAGCACGATTGAGTAATTCTGAGCGCATAATTGATCCCATTGACATTATTGCTCGCACTGGCTGGACCACTAATAGTTTAATACAAGCCATTGATATTGTTAATCCAGCATCCTATGACTTGGTTTCTTTACTGATTGGCGTTAATAATCAATTCCAAAATCGCTCTTTCGAAGAATTTCAATTAGAATTTGATTCTTTATTGAATGTTTCTATTTCAATTGCTCAAACCAAAGAACGGGTATTTGTTGTGTCTATTCCGGATTATGGAGTTACTCCTTTTGGAGGATCTAATCGAGATAAGATTGCTATGGAATTAGATGCCTATAATGCTTTTATGGAGGAGCAATGCCTAAAGCAAAGTATTCCATTTATCAATATTACCGATATTTCCAGAGCCTTGGGCGATGGTCCAGGAGCCTTAGCACCGGATGATTTACACCCAAGTGCGGATCAATATAAAGCTTGGGTAGATCGGATCCTACCGGTAGTAAGGGAACTGATAAATGATTAGGTTGCTACTGTGCTCCTAATCCGCCCTAATTTTTTGATTCAATTTCAAAGATCTAACAATTATCCATATGAATCTTAATTTAAAGGACTCCGCCCGCATAAAACAGTCAGCAAAAGTATGGATTGAGGCTGGGTATCGGTGTTTTGCAGCATCAGGCCCTTCCAGTCTAAAGGTAGAAGTATTGGCTCGTTTGGTTAATAAAAGCAAATCTTCTTTTTACCATCATTTTGCAGATCTAGAAATTTTTATAGATCAATTATTAAACCATCATTTTCAGCAAGCTCAGGTTATTGCTGTTAGGGAGCAAAATTGTTAAAACTTAATACCGGAGCTGGTTAATATTTTAGTAGATGTTAAAACCGACCTTTTGTTTAGTCGTCAATTGAGGGTACACCGAGCAAATCCGCAGTATGAGGCTTGTTTTCAAAAAACAAGTCAGCTGGTTATGGGCCCTTTTATGGAAGTATGGGCCAGCGATATAGGACTAGCGGATAAACCCTTTTTAGCAGATCAGTTTTTTGATTTGGCCTCAGAAAATTTCTATTTGCAAATTACCGAGGAAAAACTCAACTACGAATGGTTGGTCACCTATTTTAAGGACTTGAAAAGGATGGTACAGGATTTTCAAAGGTAATTTTAATTAAAGGTACGCTTATTTACACCGTACAATTTTCATCTAGCACCCTCCCAAACACACAAAATACACACTCAAGAACCGTGAAACTTTAAAGAAAGAAGCATTCATGCACAAGAATGTTGGCTCAAAGCATTTAGAATTTGTTCTCGCTAAATTTATTAATTACCTTTCTGTGGATAATTTGGCGTAATGATTTTGAACAAGACATTTTAGAATTTTAACCCCAGCCTTAAAGGGAGAGATCCTAAAATTACCAAAGACCCTTCAGGGTTGGGGTAAATTTTGGTAGTTTTAGAGATCAGTGAGGTGTAATTACTTATTTAAAATAAAGCCCTATTCAAGTAAATTCAACTAAGTATGAAAAAAAGAGAGTTTTTGAAAAGTACAGCTTCTATAGCACTAGGAGCGATGCTACCGGCTTCAGTTTGGGCAGGTGATGCCAAAAAGAAGCGTTTACGTACCGCACACATTGGTGTCGGAGGTATGGGGATGGAAGATTTAAAGGCTATTTCTTCCCACGATAAAGTAGATGTAGTGGCTCTATGTGATGTAGATAAAAACAATTTAGCAAAAGCAAAAGAAATGCACCCTAATGCGGCTACCTATTCGGATTACCGCATCCTGCTAAAAGAAATGAAAGATCAAATTGATGCGGTTATCGTTTCTACTCCGGATCACACCCATGCTCCTGCTTCGATGATGGCTATGGAAATGGATAAATCGGTGTATTGTCAAAAACCACTAACGCATCATGTCGCAGAAGCAAGAGCCATGCGGAAAATGGCCAAGGATAAGAAGTTAGTGACCCAAATGGGTATTCAAGTTCACTCTTTTTATGATTATAAGCTAGCCACTATTTTAATCCGTTCGGGGATTATTGGAAAGGTGAAGCGCGTTCGTGCCTGGTCTCCTAAAAACTGGGGCTATGATGGCGCTGAACCTACTGGAAGTGATGCCGTACCTAATACGCTAGATTGGAATCTGTGGTTGGGTACCTCCGCCGAACGTCCTTACAAAGAAGGGGTTTACCATCCTGGGAATTGGCGCAAATTGATGGATTATGGTTGTGGGACTCTGGGAGATATGGGGGTTCATATTTTTGATACACCCTATAATGCATTGGCTTTAGATGTACCAAAAACCATCAGAAATGAATGTCGTCAGCCCAATGGCTTTGGCTTTCCAGAGAAAAATGAAGTAACCTATACCTTCCCTGGTACTAAGTATACAGCCGACGAGCTGACGTGGATTTGGTCCGATGGTCCGGGAGCACCTGCGATGCATGAAGATTTAGAATTACCCAATGGGGATGAATTACCGGGGCAAGGCGCAATGTTTGTCGGTGAAAAAGGTCGATTATTGTTGCCACACTTCATGCAGTTACCAAGGCATATAGTAGATGGAAAATATCAGGACTTAGACCTTTCTGTGGTTAAACGGAAAGATAAACTAGGACCAGTAGTACGGGATTATGCCGAAGAAGGTAAAAAGCACTATCATCAATTTGTAGATTCTTGTTTGAAAAAAGATCGGACGACAGCTCCTTTTTCTTATTCAGCCCGGTTGACTGAAACGATTTTATTAGGGGTAATTGCTGGTCGTTTTCCAGGAAAAACCCTGAATTGGGACAACCAAAATGCTCGCTTCGCTGAAGCAGAAGCCAATCAATATTTAGATGCTCCTTATCGGGATTTCTAGTTGAAAAATAGTTTAGTATTGAAGTGGTTACGATGATAGTTAGTCGTAACCACTTCTTTGTTTACTTTCTCATCGCGACTCCGGCTAGTAAACCATAGGGCGTTATTTCTAAAGTGCCAAAAGCAGTGGAGTCTGGCCAGGGCCCATCTACCAAACTCCAAGAATTACCATGATTCTTGGAGTTGTAAATACCAATCCACTGAGCTGCGAATTGTTGTGTATCGAAGTGTTTCAACTCAAAAGTATAGAGATTATAAGTCCCCATGCCATCATTAGCAATCTCCCAGGATTGCCCATCATCTTTAGTGCGTTGTAAGGCCTGTCCTAAGGTCATGGCGTAGATATAAGTGCCATCATGACTAATGTCGTGTAGGGCATCTCCACGGTAAATATATTCCCAGGTTTGGCCATCATTCTTACTCATCATAGCTCCATTAAAAACGGCCGCGTATAGTTTATTATCCAACTCGGTGATACCCAATATTTGCTGGTTTCCAAATAGGTGTGTCCAGCTTTGGCCATCATCATCAGAAGTGTAAAAGCCAGCATCTGTACCTGCGATTATTTTGTCTTTGTTGATTATAAAGGCTCGAATTGGAATGGTAGATAAATCAGTCTTGGAGGCTTGCCAATTTTGCCCTCCATCAGTAGAATAAAAGATCCCTTTATTTAAAGTACCTATCACCAAGTTTTGCTTGGATGTCATAATGGTATTAACGTCAATGTTGGTAGGCAATCCGTTATTACGAGATTTCCAATTGTTTTCGCCCTTGTTTGATACAAAAAGTCCGTGGAAGTCTGTGCTGGCCCAAACTTGGTCTTTAAAGGTAGTAAAACCGCTGATGGTAGCATTGGATGGTAAGCCATCCGCAAAAGTGGTCCAAGATTCTCCTTGGTCTAGTGTTCGGTAGATGACAGCTGGTTCTAGGTTTTGGCTAGGTAGAATATCAACTAATTCTACTGTATAATAAAGTGTTGAATCTGGCGAAACGTGTGCAGGATACTCAGAGCGTTTACTCAAATTGGGAGGTACAATAAGTGTACGTTTTTCGCCAATTTGCATGCCTCTTACTCCTTGATCTAAGCCATCAATTGCTTGATTGGCACCGAGTTTAAATTTTACTGGCTGTCCAATTTGATCGGTTGAAAACAAAAGGGTACTATCTGAATACCTCATGGTCTCATAGATCAAAACCTCGTCGCCAACTTTTGCTTTTAGGCCTTTGCCCTTTAGTATAGTATTGTATTGCAGCCCATTTTTTAAGTGGATTGTGGTAGGTTCTGCCTTCGGTGATTCCTGTTTTAGGGCATTGCAACCTGTACTATTAAAAAGTAAAAAAAATGGTGCAATCATCCAAAAAAAAGTAGCCTTCATTTTCATGTTTGAGAGAATTTTAAAGGTCTAACAACTAATTTTAAAACAAGATAATTAGGCCATTATTTTTTAGGGATAAAATAAGTAATGATAACATGTTCTTACCAACTTTTACTAGCTGTTAAAGGAGTCAAACGGAGCAATATAGGATTCTAAAGCAAGGTTAAATCTATAATAAAAGAATACAATTTTAATATCACTATATAATGCAAAGAATGACTAGAACATTACTGTTAGCTCTAATTTTACTAATTAGTTCCAATACGCTTTCCGCCCAAAAGATTAAGCAACCCAAAGCCTACGACACCCAAATCGGAGCGATGGTCTCGATGCTGGAAGATTTAAAAACAAGGATTACG
>CAXIDD010000185.1:0-8863 GCA_964021975.1 uncultured Saprospirales bacterium
TAGTTGGATACTCAGAAACCAATCCTGTACCCCGCGATTATGTCCGTCAAGCACAATTGACCGCCAAAGGTTTTGCTACGCCTGAAGATTATAGTCAGGCTCCTACAGCCGAAAATCTTAATGTAACTAGCTATAGTAGTATTCCTTCTTCTTCTACAAATAATGAGGCAAGTACACCATCGGTAGTGCGCCGTCTACAAGATGGTATAGAAGGTTATGGGATTCAGCTGGCTTCTTATTCCGTAGAGGAGAACGCTACCCGCCAGGCTAGAGCATTACAGGCAATTGGAGTGAAAAATTTGTATATCAAAGAAGCTTGGACTAATTATTCCGGTAAAATGTACAAATTAATCGTTGCCCGTTTTGCCAGTCGAGCAGCTGCTAATCAACAGTTGGAATATTTACGCAGACAGAAAGGACTAAATGGCTTTGTGACTGGACTTTAATGGTCCTTGGATTTACCTCTTCGTATTTCTGCTCTCCGCATGGGCATGCCATCAATGAGCGCAAAAAAATCTGATCTAGGGATTGGACTGCTTTGTTGTGCTTTTACACCTCCGTCTTTGCCAATCAAAAGTACTTTAAACGGCATTTGATCTGAATGGTAGCGTTTGCGAAGTTGCCTTACATCGGTTGGGGTCAATTTCTCATCTCCCAGTTGATCAAAGATTCGATAAACCACTAAGTCTCGTTCTTTTAGACCGGCGGTATCTTTTTGTAAGTCAAGCCATTGTTCTTGAAAGTCTTTTTGTTGGTCTGAATCGGCAAAAATTAGAATAATACGATCTTGCCAGCGGTGTTGTTCGAGTTGGGCCATAGATAAAATAGGTATTCCAATCATGAATAAGAATGTGATAGAACTTGATTTCATTTTCATCCTTTTACCGTTAAAATGATTTTTCCTTGATTCTTGTTGGCTTCCATTCTTTCGTGGGCTTGTCTGACCTCAGCCAATGGGAAAATGGAATCAATAACTGGTTTTAAAGCACCGGTCTCAAAACCAGTCCAGCAATGTTTCTGAAGGTCTTTACTCAAAGCGATTTTATACTCAAGGCTTCTGCTCCTTAGGGTAGACCCCATGATGGTCAAATGTTTCATTAAAATAGGCATAAGAGAGGGTGCTTCTACCCGATGGCCACCGAGTAGGGCCAGCATAACCATACGGCCATTTCGTGAGAGTACTTTCAGGTTGTCTTTGAAATAGTCTGCCGCAATAAAATCTATGACTACTTGTACGCCTTGTCCTTCGGTAAGATCTAAGATAAAATCAGAGAAGGAATCTTCTTTATAATCAATGCAATAGTGGGCTCCCAAATCTCGGCATAGGTGGTGTTTGTGGCTAGATGCGGTCACGAAAATTTCTGCATCTAAACGGGCAGCTAGCTGAATAGCGGCAGTTCCCACGCCACTGGCACCTGCATGGATTAAAATGCGTTCTTGTTCTTCTAGTTTAGAAAGCCAGTGGATGGCTTGATAAGCGGTTAGAAATACCTCAGGAATAGCTGCTGCTTCTTGGAAATTAAGTCCATCAGGTATGGATAAAGCCATATCTTGGTGAATCTTAGCGTATTGTGCATAGGCACCACCCCCAACTAAACCACATACCCGATCTCCTTTTTTCCAACGGTGTACATTGATTCCTTTTTCTACCACTGTACCTGCCAATTCCAGCCCAAGAATAGGGCTTTCTCCCTTTGGAGGAGGATAATGACCAGCGCGTTGTAGCAAGTCTGCTCGATTGAGGGCGGTGGCGGCTACTTCAACCAACAGCTCTTCTGGGCCAAGTATTGGGATTGGGGCCTGCCCCATTTGCAATTGATCTGGTCCTCCGGCTTGTTTGACTAAGATGGCTTGCATAGCTAAATGATTGGCACAGTTAATGAACTACAGATCAAAGAAATGGCCCATTTTTTCCTGCTTGGTTTTGAGGTAATCTAAATTCTCCTTTTTGGGAATCATTACAATTGGCACCCGCTCGGTGACTTGGATTGCGGAACGTTCCAGCGCATCGATTTTATCAGGATTATTGGTAATTAGTTTTATTTCGTTTATTTCTAGAGCTTGTAGCATAGCAACTGCCATATCATATTGTCTAGCATCAATTTCTAAGCCTAAATGCACATTGGCATCAATAGTATTTAAGCCAAGATCTTGAATTTGATAAGCTTTTAGTTTGTTGATGATTCCAATGCCACGACCTTCTTGCCTTAAATAAAGAATTACCCCGGCAGCTTCAGCTGTCATCTTGAGTGAGCTGTGGAGTTGATCACCACAATCACAGCGTTTAGAACCAAATAAATCTCCGGTTATACATTCAGAATGTATTCTTACGAGAGTTGGTTGTCCAGGAACAAAGTCTTCATGTACCAGCGCTAAATGGGGCATCCAATCAGCTTCATTATGAGCAAAGGCCATCATAGTAAAATTACCCCAAGGTGTAGGGATTAAAGCTTCTGCCTGTTTTTTGATCAATTTTGAATCCTGCTCCATGAAATTTAGTGATAAAAACAAAATAACTTGTACTAAAGTAAAGATCTACCTGTCCTCCAATAGTATAATTTATCTGTTTTCGTTTCCTAATAGGCTGTACACCTAGTTTATTGATGAATAAGTTAAACAGGCAACAACGCACCTATCGAAAGGGTTTAGAGAGATAGGCAAATGGTGGAAAGATTTTACAAAAATACACATTTCGTGATAAAAATGCTTTAAAGCACTAAATTTGTATTACTACTTAAACTCAAACAGCTTCTTAGAGTTGTCAAAAATATTTTCAAATGAATCGTGCTAATCGTATTATCTTTTTTGTAGTATTAATTTTAGGCATTGCGCTTTTTATACCTTGGGGAAAAAAGACCAAATTGGATTTAACTTTCAAACATCAAGCAACCGTTTTTTTTCAGAATGATGCGGAGCAAAACTATGCTACTTTTAAAGTAGAGGTAGCAGACACTGAAGAAAAACAAACACAAGGCCTCATGCACCGGACTGCCATGAAGGCTGATCAAGGGATGCTTTTCATCATGGAGGAAGAAGAGATTCACAGTTTTTGGATGGATGAAACCTACCTTTCCTTAGATGTTGTCTTTATTGACACCAATAAGGAAGTTGTTTTTATAGCCAAAGGAACGGAACCCAAATCTCAGGAGCCTATTCGCTCGTTGTCTCCCAGTCAGTATGTGCTTGAAATTATGGCAGGTACAGCAGACCAGGTAGGAATCAAAGTAGGAGATCAAGTAAGTTGGGAATTCATTACAGAGTAGGGTAGGCTCTACTAAAAAAGCCCGTACTAAATGAATAAGTACGGGCTTTTTTACCAATTACTTTGTTCCGTTTTAGAACTTAGTAACCATCACCTGTAGATGCAGGAGCCTCCATTTCGAAGTCACCAGGACCGGCTGCTCTGAACTCAACCCTGCGGTTCATATAGCTACTAGTAGCTGGTACTAGATTGTCATCACTTCCTTTCCATTGTAGTACCATTCTTGATCTAGCAATTCCATGCTGTGTCTCTAAATGATCGATCACCGCTTTTGCTCTTTGGTAAGAAAGGTTGTTATTCACAGTTTCACTACCGGTAGCATCTGTAAATCCGATAGCAACCAAACGAATGCTAGGGTTAGATTGTAGTGTTCTGGCAATACTAGCTAGGTTACCATAGTCAGAATATTTTACTCTGTAGCTATCTGATCCAAAATGAATCATAGGTAAGAACCACTCAGCAGCCATTGATCTACCATCACCACCACTGACCGGAGCATAATTTTTAAGTGCTTCCTGGATCAGCTCATTAACTCTATCTTCCGTAACGCCAGATGCTCTTGAGCTCGGCTCTCCTGTAGAAGGATCGATTACTACGCCTTCACTATTTACCGTTTCGTTGGCTCTTGGCGTATAAAATGGTTCTCTATCTAGGTGATCTGGCACACCGTCGCGATCGCTATCCAAAGTACGTCCCTTGACATCTACAATGGCGTCAGCAGGGGTGTTGTTCTCTTGATCTAAGGCATCAATCACACCATCACCATCTGAATCTTCTAGAGAAACTGCTGGGCGATTTTTGATTTCTTGAATATCATTCATCACATTGTCTAATGGATTGACCCAGTATAAGGGCTCAGATGCATTACTTGGATTACCTAAGTTGTAGTTAATAGAAATACCAGCAAAACCAGGAATATCCCGGAATAAAGAGCGAGAAGTACCATCCGTTTCTAAGGTAAAACCATCGATTCTATCAGCTCGGTTACCAAAGACAACGTTTGCTTGTGCTTCTAAGCCAATGTTAATTCTTGGAGAGATGCGGTAACTAAAACCTGCTCCCAAACCTAGGTGTGGCGCAAATTCAGCAGCAACTTCTTTTTGTATCAGGGTACCTCTACCATTAACTTCTCCATCCGTAAAATCAGTGGAAAAGTAGTTGGCCCCAGCTCCAAGCATAAAGAACATGTTGGTCTTACGTGTAGGGCGGTCCCATTTTAAACTATTCAAGGAGACTACACCATAAACGGTGCTACCAATCCAGTTGGTTTGTGCATCCCAAGGTACGTTCCCTAAAGCAGTTTTTGAGCCATCAATGACACCATAAAGGGCATCTACACGAAGAGAGAATACATAATCTAGTGATTTCCGGAGGTGAATTCCACCACCGTAGCCGGGTTGGATGTCTAAGTCACCGGAAACAAACATGGTACCCGCGTGCAAGCCAATCTCCAACATATCTTTGGATTTGGTGGTGCCTTGGGCATAAGTAAAAGAGTAACAGCCTAATGTAAGGCTAACGAGTAGGATGAAAAATTTTCTCATAAAATCGGAGATTAGGATGTAAAAATGGGATTACATTCAGTTTAATGATCAATTAATATTTTCTTAATTAGGTATGGTATTGGTCTTGACCTCTTGGTATGATAAGTTATAAGCGGTATACTGTCAAATATATTAAAAAAAACAATATATCTAAATTACGTGCATATCTAAGCCTCTAAGCACTAATAGTTACAAAAGTATTCTTTTTTTTTCGCTAGGGCAAAAAAAACTCAAAGAACTTGCCCAAAAACTAATATTTCTTCAAAAAAGATTTATAAACATCTCCAAAACAAGGTCTGAGTTGATACTTTATCAAAAGTAAAGACCCCATTTTTAAAGCACTTCTTGAATGAATCTACACAATTTTTTTAAAAGGAGACTTTTTTTGCTTTGCAAATCTTAAATTTACGCAAAAAAATATGCTAAACCATTGGCTGAAACCCGTCGCTTTGCACGAGCTCTTTTCTGGAGACTTGGAATCGGATGATCTTGGGTATCATGTTTTGTTCCATGACCAGCAGACGGGTTTGCCGGATTTGACGGGAGTCAAAATAGCGATTATAGGAACGGATGGCGCGAGCGCGGATCCAATTCGTAAGCAATTATACAAGCTCAGTCATCATTTTGGCGATTTGAAAATTGTCGACTTAGGAAATTTACGAAAAACCAATCTTGATTTTAGTATTGGTGCTTTATCTGAAATTAGAGCAATTGGTATTTTACCCATAATTATTGGGCAGGACATTCGTTTCTCACAAGCTCTTTATCGGGCTTTAAAAATGAATTTCCCAAATATAAATTTGGTTTGTGTGGACGAAAGTGTACCCTTAGAGCCAGACCGATTAGAACAGCCCAAGGCTTATTTAAATCCTATGGCTTTAGGAGCTGATAGTAAGATTTTTCAACTAGGATTAATAGGTTTTCAAAAGCATTTTACACCGGCAAGGGTACTGCAGTTTGTGGAAAACCAGAACTATGATATCATGCGTTTGGGGGAAGCCCGAGCCAAACTTGCAGAGGTAGAACCCATCATTCGGAATGCAGACTTAATGGGGCTTAATCTAGGAGTTATTCGTTCAGCAGATTTTGTTGCGGTTGACCATCCCAGTCCAAGTGGATTTGCAGCCGAGGAAACCTGTAAGTTGGCCCATTATGCAGGAATGAGTGACAAACTCAAAGGTTTCTATTTATTAGGGTATCAAGTGGATAAAGACCTTAATCAACAGTCTGCTTTTGTTGTGGCAGAAATGTTGTGGTATTTTTTGGAAGGATATTATCATCGTAAGGGAGATTATCCAGTATCTACAGAGGGTTTGAATGAATATATCGTGGAGCTCAAGCGCTATGATTATCAACTCACATTCTGGAAAAGTAAATTGAGTGGTCGTTGGTGGATTCAGGTACCCGTAAAAGTGAAAAAAAGAGACCAACGTCATCGATTGATTCCTTGTTCCTTTCAAGATTATAAAATGGCTACTCAAGATGAATTACCAGACCGCTTGATTAAAGCTTTTAAGCGATTTGTTTAGAATTATCTTAATTTTTGAAAATAAAACCTACTCTAAAAAGTTGGCACTGCAAGTAATTTTTCAAGGCCTATTCCTCTAGAACCTTTTAGAAGAAAATAATGAGCGGACCAGTTTTGAGCATCAAACCATTGCTTAGAAGCTGGAGTATTTGAAAAATGCAAGAGATTGAATTGCTTCGCCGCATCCTTAAAGAGGGGCCCTACCAGAACCACATGGTCAGGTCCTAGTAATTCGACTGCTAGGCTGGCAATATTTAAATGCTCTTGCGCTGCATCTTTCCCCAACTCTAACATATCTCCTAAAATAGCGAGCGGCGTTCTATTTTCAATTTGACTGGCAAACAAACGCAAGCTTGCTTCCATACTGGAGGGGTTTGCATTATAAGCATCTAATAGAATTTTATTATCATTTTCCCAGTCCATTAATTGCGACCGGTTATCGCTTGGAATATAATTCTCTAAGGCATATTTAATTTTTCCGGCAGGTACTTTGAAGTATTTTCCAATAGAGATAGCCGTCATAATATTCTGGAAGTTATGCATTCCAAAAAGATAAGTATTAGCATCAACTAGCGTAGCATCCTTATCTAGATAGCCTACTTTAAGAAAAGGTTTGTCTTCTAAAAGGACTGTTTCGTAACCAGGTTCTTTTAAACTAGGATTTTTAGTCTGGAAATAGAAAATTTGATTGGCTACTGGAGCGGCTAGTTCTGCTAGAAATGCCGCATCTCTATTAATAAAAACGGTACCTCGATTTTCACCTAAGAAACGATACAACTCAGATTTACCTTTCTTAACGCCTTCAATTCCTCCAAAACCTTCTAAATGTGCTTTCCCAATGTTGGTGATAATCCCATGGCTTGGTTCAGCTATGCGGCTTAGTAGGTCTATTTCTCCTTGATGATTAGCGCCCATTTCAATTACGGCTACCTCTGTATCCAATGGCATTTCAAGGAGTGTAAGGGGGACTCCAATATGGTTATTATAATTCCCACGTGTAAAATGGGTTTGATAATGTGTTTTTAGTACACCTGCAATTAATTCTTTGGTGGTGGTTTTCCCGTTAGACCCAGTAATTCCAATAATTGGGATATGAAATTGCCGTCGGTGGTGGGTCGCGAGGGTTTGTAAAGTTTCTAGTACATTATTTACCAATATAGTTTTACCATTTGCTAAATGCACCGAGGGATCATCAATAATGGCTAAGACAGCTCCTTCATCAATTGCTCGTGCTGCAAATTGATTGCCATCAAAATTATCGCCTTTGAGGGCAAAGAAAAGACAACCTGGCTTGATTTGCCGGGAATCTGTGCTAATGCATTGCTGAGCACTTAGGTAATGATGATAAAGTTCTGCTGTATTCATTGGTCTCTCTAGAGGTTCGCTGCAAAGATACGCTATATTCTATTCTAAGGAAATAGACATCTATTTTAAGTGCCAAGTTGAACGCAAAAAAGCGTGTTCGCACCGCGAACACGCTTTTTTGCTGGTTATTATGCACAGTAGATTTTATAAATTACCGATGCTTCGGTAAGAAAATCTAATTATTGCTTAATATCTCCTTTTAACTTTCTTTGATTTACTGCCAAATTTGTTGACGGTACCACGAGAGCCATTGTTTTCCTCCCCTCCAATTTTGTGCATCGCACAACGGAAGCCAATCGTTTTGTCAGCTTCATCTTCGTTTTTGAAGCGTCTAGCACCTGGAGAAAGATAAAAAGCACGGTCTGCCCAAGATCCACCTTTAATAACGCGTGCACTATCACTAATCAAGGTAAACTTGTTGAATTCGTACTCGGCATTAGATTGTTCGTCACCATCCATATAGTTTCTAGCTTCTGCTGTACGGATATTATCTCGGTTGGCTAACTCTTCTTTAGTCAGATAGCGATATTGTAGACGACCTAAGTTATCTTTTTCTACTACTGAACCATCATCTGGATTGGTTTCCAACGTTTTGAATTCATTACCACGGAATGGATTCAAGTCTTGATTTTCTACATCCTTCAAAGTCATACTGGTCAAAGGACGGTAAACATCAAGCACCCACTCATTTACATTACCTGCCATATCATACAGACCATGATCATTTGGTGGGAAGCTACGTACTCTAGAGGGCTCTGGAGAAGCATCATTCGCATTTCCTGCCATACCCATGTAGTCACCTCGGTTTCTCTTGAAGTTGGCCAACATTTGACCTTGGTTTTTATCTCTTTTTTGGTAGCGTACTCCTGCTCCATTCCAAGGGAATAATTTACGGTCAGTAATGTTTTCGTTTTGGTTACTTTCTAAGTTACCGATCAGGGCAAGGGCAGCGTATTCCCACTCTGCTTCCGTTGGTAGTCTGTAGGAAGGCATCACGATACCATCCTCTCTACGTATTTTACGGGTTTCTCCAGTAGCTACATCTTTTTTACCTTTTTTAGATACCCCTTCATATTGTCCAACCAAATAGGTATCTGTGTTAAAGTGATCGTCATCTTTTTGTTCTGGAGTTGGCTCTAGATAACCTCTTTCGATTAAAATCAT
>CAXIDD010000186.1:0-8845 GCA_964021975.1 uncultured Saprospirales bacterium
GTAGATTACCGCAGCCTGATATGTTGACATTCTTTTGCGTTTTTTTCTTAGAACATCAAAGATAAGACTTAATTACAAACATTAGCCTCTTTATCAGGTCAGGCCTGCTCCCAACGCTTCATATTGTCAATAATAAAATCAAGCGCTGTTCCCCAAGCTTCTCCTATAGCAGGACGATAGTGCTCTGCTAATAAAATAGGAATGGTTTCTAGCATTGTTTCTTTAACTAAGGGGTAATATTCATCTTTTACTCCATATCCATGATGACTTCTCCCTAATTTCTTAAGACCTAGGATCAAATACTCTGGACGAGAAATAGCGTAAACGATGCCTCCCAACATATGAGTTAATAAACGCCCTTGGTCCAAAAGATTACTTTTAAACAAAGTCCTTAAATAAGGTGCTTTTTCGAATATCCTATTGTAAAATATCTGTGCAAACAGTTCTTCATCTTTTAATAATAAATGTAAAGAAGCCTGGACTTCCAATTGAATATCCATCTCCTGGAAACCTTTTAGCTCATGAATCTTAATGGCCTCTTCCTTTCCATCTAGTTGTACATTAAAAGCTCGACCTATATCAACAATTGTAGTAGATGCGAATCGGAGAAGTGTATCCGAAAGTAATATCGGTGCACCCAGTTTTTTGGTTTGCCCTTGAATCCTACTTGCGACATTAACGGGATCTCCAATTACGGAAAACATTCGGTGAGTAGGATGTCCAAGATGTCCTACATATGCCCGGCCAAAATTGATACCAATACCAATATCCAAACGAACATCAAAGTCTTTCAATTGGATTTTATTGAGTCGTTCCAAGGCATATTGCATACCAATAGCTGCTCGAATGGCATCCATACAATTTTTCTCTGGGCTACTCCCGGTTGTTCCAAATACGCCTACAATTTCATCTCCTACATACTGATAGATAATCCCATTATTCATTAAGATAGGATCACTGAGGGCCGTATAAAATTGATTGAGCATATAAGCGATATCAAAGGAAGTAATTTGAGATGCAATTTTTGTGTAGTTTCGAATATCACAAAATAGGATCGCGACGGCTCTTTCCTCAGCTTTTCCTTCCGGCGCCACTTCTGTTTGCAACTTATTGACCTCTGCACTTGACCAAATCAGCCGCTGTACCGTAACATCTCCTCGCAAAAAACACTGGCAAGCCAAGCGGATCGAAGGGTCCCATTTGCGGACTTGAGCCATTTTTTTTTCTTTCGAAGTTTTAGCGCTTACATTTTGAGCACCATCTATCACTCTGATGCGACAGGTGGTACATAAACCATTCCCACCACATTCGTGCAAGTGGGTAATTTTATTGTTAATGGAGGCATCCAAAATGGATTGTCCTTGAATAGAGTTGACTTCTCTATTGATTCCGGCATAATGGATAGTAGCTTGCATAGCGTTGTTTTGATCTTTACTTTAAGCAAAGATCAGGCATCCATTAATGGTTCTACCTTGAGAATGAGTACTTGACTGTCTTTTTTAGTTGTTGGTAGATTTTCTTGAGTGGCATTAAAGTAATTGTAATAGTTCTTCTTTTCGATTTCTAGCTACGGGGACATTCTGCCCATTGGTCAGTAACAGGTAACCACCATCCGAACGAATGTATTCTTTCACATGACGAAGATTAACCAAGTGGGAGTTATGAGCCCGATAAAACCCTTGATTATCCAGCCATTTTTCAACGTCTTTTAGTGTTCGAGAGATTAATTTCTTTCTGCCATTCTTTAAATAAATCATGGTATAATTACTCTCAGAGCTACAAAGAACAATATCTTCTGGAGAAACAAACTCAATACTTTCTTTGGTAGCCAGTGCGACTCTTTTAGGCCCTATTTTTGACGAACTAGTAGCCGAATTATTCGATTTTTTAGCCTTATATTTTTCAATAGAAGCTTTGAGCTCATGAATTTGGATGGGTTTTAATAAATAATCCAATGCGTTCGCTTTAATTGCACGGATCCCAAATTCATCATAAGCTGTAGTGAAAACTACTTCAAAAGGTAGAGGCTGTGGTAATGCTCCAATTAATTCAAAGCCATTAAGTCTAGGCATTTCAATATCTAAAAAAAGTAGATCAATCGTTTCTTTTTGAAGAAAGTCTAAAGCTTTCGCCGCATCGGTAAAGCAATGGATAACCTGAACTTCCGAACTAATTTTTTCTAATTTCCAGCTAAGTGTCGCTACGGAATGCTTCTCATCATCTACAATTACTGTTCTAATCATATTTTCGATTTTAGGGCTTAATTATACCGTAGTATTCAATTTGCCACTCATTGGAATAAATATTTCTATACGCGTACCTTTTGCTTTACCAAAATTATCTTTGAGATCAAAGATCTGGATAGAAGCTTTGGCATCTCCGAGTTGATTAAGGGCCTCTAGGCGGTCCTTGGTAATTTTCATACCATATGATTTCCCTTTAGTTGCCGATTTAGATTTTATTTTTTTTGCGGCGGTTCTACCGATACCATTATCTTCTAAGATGCAGATTAAAGAATTGGATTCCTTCCTAATTGACACACTAATTTTTCCTCTGCCTTCCTTTTTTTGCATCAATCCGTGCCATATTGCATGCTCAACATAAGGCTGTAATAATAACGGAGTAATTAATACTGTGGCTGGATTAATATTTTCACTAAAACGAAGATCATAATCAAAAAGATTATCAAACCGCATATTTTCTATTTCTATGTACAACCGAAGTGCTTCTAAATCATCTTTTAGAGGTACTAGTGTATTCTGTGAGTTTTGTAAAATTAATCGAACTAAACGAGAAAATCGGTTGAGATAATCTACGGCCGTTTCTTGTTCATTACTAATGATAAAGTACTCTATTGAATTGAGGGCATTGAAAATAAAATGAGGGTTCATTTGAGCCCTTAGGGCGGCCATTTCCACCTTAGTCAGCTTTTTTTCATAAGCTAAACGCATTCGTTCTTCCTTTCTGACTTGATTAATTCTAAACCGATATAGAGAATAGCCAATGCCTGTAATCCCGCCTAAAACTAAAACCCAAAACCAGGTTCGTTGCCACCATGGAGTAGCAATACTAATAGGAATACTTAATATCTCCTCATTCCAAATAGATTCATTATTAGCTACTTGCAATTCAAAGGTATAGGTTCCGGGAGGCACATTAGTAAAATTAGCGAAACGCCGTTGATTGGCAGTCGTCCATTGATCTTCAAAATTTTTCAAGCGATATCGGAATTGATTTTCTGTGCCTCTAGTAAAACCGATTGATGAGAACTCTAGAGAGAAAAAATTCTCGGCATACTGGAGTTTAAGTTCCTTAATTAAATGGGCTGGCTGACCGGAGAGATAAGGTCTTTGTAAAACTTGGACACCTGTAAGGTAAGGAATGGGTTGCTCTGAATTCAGTACTAAATCATCTGTCTTAGCCAACCATATTTTATTTCCTCCTCCAATTAATATCTGATTATCTCCCAGCATTTTAAATCCATAAATAGACTCTTCATTGATTCCATATTTAAGACTATGGAAGGTCAATTGCATCGTCTCTAGGTCCATCTTAACCAGACGTCCAGTTCCTAACATCCAAAGGTCACCATGCTCATCAATATCCATAAATGCTATCGTGCTCAACTGGTAATCCTCCATCAAGTCGTATTGCTTTTGCAAACCTTTAGCAGGTTGGGAAGCGAGGCCATAAGCAATAACACCACTTATCCCATTGATCCAAACTCTACCTTGCTTATCTTCCTGAATCTCTTCAATAGAAGGTAATTGAACAAGCGGTTCATACCGATCAAGAAAATTATAAAAGGTATCTCTTTGGGTATCAAAAACACTGTATCCGCCAAATCGATTTATCCAAATATTACCATAGCTATCCTCAAACAACCTATTAATTAACCCAACATCATCTAGTGGCAGTTCTGGTTCTAATTCTTTTTTAAAGATGGTCCACTGATCAGTTTTAGGATCCCATTTTAAAAGTCCTGACCCAAGCGTCCCCAGCCAGAGGCTTCCATTTTCATCCCATAATAATGCTCTAAATAGCATTTTATTAAATTCTGCTGGAATACGTATTTTTTTAAAAGTACCTATAGAAGGATTAAAATCAAAAATATCATTCCGACTGATAATCGTCCAAGTATCGGATGGTGATTTAGCGTAACCGAGTGGAACAAAGCGCTTATTTAAATCGAGATATTGCTCAGGTATTGAAAACTTCCCCCAAGTCGAATTTTGTGTGTCAAAGTGATAAATTCCTTCCGCAGATCTTGATAGAACTGTAAAATTAGTCGCTGGCTTTTGGTCCAAAAAATAATAGGTGAATCCAGCATTTCCTACATTCAAATGGCTGTAATCATATTCAATAAATTGTTGTTGCACAGGGTCAAAGACAAGTACACCATCTCGTGTATAAGTCCAAATCCGGTGTTGACTATCAACGAATCTGACACCATAGTGTTCCTTCTTTTCTCTCGTATCCAATTGGATCCGCGTCCAGCTTTTGGAGGGCACATGATAAGTCATTAACCCAACTAAAGATTGAATCCATAATTCTTCCTCATTTTTGGCAATAATTGGAGCTATTGGATTACTCAGGAACCTGTCTGCTGCGACCTGATCTTCTTCTAATTTATTAGCAATGGGCAAGGTCTTATATTGTTCTTGTTGGGGATCAAAAATTAGAACTTTGGAGAACCACGTCGTTAAATACAAAGAACCATTCTCATGTTGATAAATAGACCTAAAAGAATTTTGGTTGATAAAATCTTCCTCTGCCTTTTTAGGGTTCAAAAACCACTGAACCTCATTGCTATTCGCATTAATTTGTAATAGGCCTGCAGTAGTTCCAACCCAAAAAATATCATCATTTGCCCGGTCTTGTTTTACTGCAAGTACGTGGTCAATATTTTTGGGTACTGGGAAAGATGGGCGTACACGTTCATGTGGATAGTGGTAACAGATAAAGGAATCCCTTTCTGGTAAGTAACGAAAAACACCACTAGAGTAGGTACCCAACCAAATTTCACCATTTCGTGCTCTTTCTATGCTGGTTATTCTGGTTGGTAATTTTTTATTTAGCGTATCTTTTAACTGAAAATCATCAAACTGAAAATTTCGAAATTTTTCTGTTTTTAAATCCATAATGGAAAAGCCTAAGAAAGTACCTATCAATAGTTGATGGGAATCTGCCTGCAAAACAGCAATTCGATCATCATAAATCGAGGTACTATCCTCTGGCTTATAGCCAAAAGTTTTAAACTGACTGCCATCATAGCGAGCGAGTCCTTTATTGGTCCCAATCCATATGAACCCATCATTGGTTTCCGCAAAAGCGCTTACTTTATTACTAGGCAAACCATCCTCTACTGTAAGGAAATATCCATTTTCTATTTTTGTAGGGCTTGCATTCGGATTGACAACGGGTTGCGCCAATAGGGCTAAAGTGCTTAGCATAGAGTAGACGAAAACCATGCAAGCTTTAGCTTTAAATCTCAGTTTAAAAGGGTCACTCAAATACATTTAAGCTCCTAATAAATACTTTCCCAAAAGTAGAAAAGCCAGTCCTTTTACCGTACACCAACATAAATAAAGGATGAGTGCCTTCTTACCGTAAGTTTTGAGTTTACTTTTCATAACAGATAACTTCTAAGTAATGGTCATATAATAAATAGTAATTGCAGCCAAGTTGTTTAAATGCCAATTTTCGCCTATTGATAGCAGAATCACAACTATAGCATCGGTAAAGGGGCAGGTTGTTGCCTGCCCCGGCTTCTAAGTGTAATTTAGAAATTTCAGACCACTTAAATACCCTGTGTAATAGATTTCTAATCATTTTGAGCCGCTCTTTTTACACCGTATATTTAATATGATCTTAGCTCATGGGGTTTGATTCCTCTGATGCCAGAGAAGTGAAATTTGGCTCTATTTCTTTTTTCCCAAATTTAATTGGAATCAATTTTGGAACCTGATTTTTATACTTTCGATAAACATCACCAAAATGAGTAATTAAATCTTTTTCTTCCCAAGTAATAGCTCTTAACGTATAAATAGTAAAGAATACAGCAAAGAATAATCGTGTATAAGACATAGTACCTGCAGACCAAAAAGCCAATAAGACACCAAAGTAAAGCGGATGTCTGACGTAACGATACAGTACCGGAATCCTAAACTTAATGTCTTGATAAGGCTTTTTCTGATAATAAAGCCACACTTGACGCAAACCAAATAGATCAAAATGATTGATGGCAAAACTAGACGCAAATACTAAAGCATAACCTAATCCAAAACAAGCCCAGAGCGCTCCACGAAATAATGGATTATTAACTTCCCATACGGTACCACCTAAAGGCTGCCAGAAATAAAAGAGTATTAGCAAAGTGATACTAGCAAACAAAACATAAGTACTACGCTCAATAGCAGGATGTACAATCTTTGTCCATCGCTCTTTGAACCAGCTTCTAGCCATAATGCTATGTTGCAAACCAAAGAGCAAAATAAGCGACGCATTGGTCAACAGGGCTTGCCATAAAGGGACCGCCAGTGCTCCATCAATCCCTTTTGGGACTAGAAGATTGCCCGTAAATCCCATCAAATAGGAAAAAGCACCAAAAAAGGTAAAATAACATAGGACTCCGTAAACAAGAAAAATCGTTCGCTTCATTTTTTTCGTTTTAATTAATGGATATGTAGCAATGAAATAGAGTCATTTCGTTAATACATAGTCCAAAGTAGAGGAGTTTTAGAAGGGATGTTCTGGTAAACTAGTAATTGGCTGCCTTCTTGAGTTATTGGTCATTTTAGATTAGTCCGTCAATTCCTTGCAGTTGTAAATAAACCTCCAAGACCTTAGAAGCTTACCAGCTCAAGCGATTGTTCTTTACCAAGTTTTCTTCTCCTTTTATCAACATGGTAGAGGAATGATTCATAATATCGGTGCCTTTATCTCCTTGATAGCGCGGATAATCAAGTCCCCATTTACAGTCAAAATATCGGTAAGCACAGTCTTGACTATCTGTTCCAAGTACCGTTTTGCCAAAGTTACATTTAGGTTTAAAACAAGGGGAGTTGTGGGTAGCATCCAACTTAATCAGACTTTGCATCACCGTTCGCGAAGATCCCGTATTAGATGTATTGACGGCATTACGTACAGTAACGTACCCTTTATTCCATTCACTAATGAATTTATTGGATTGATTAGGGTAGAAATTTACTCTACGTGCACCTATGACGGTTTTGGCCCCTGCTTGATAAAACTCACTCCTTAGTGAAGCTCCAAAACAGTTTACGCCATAAACCAATCTAATCGGAAATTTACCATTTGCAAACTCACCGCCTCCGTAGTATAATTCATCAAGAATATCTTGCCCAGTGATTTCTTCCTGGTTCTCAAGTAGTGAAATTTTGTCTTCAAACCCATGCGAATAGATAAATATATCAATGAAATAACCATCAGCAGCTAATGCTTTTAATTCTGCAAAAAAGCTTGCTTTAGAAGGATTTTTTAGATGTCGATCCGCTTTCCGACTTCCACTATAAGTCCGCTTTAGCAAAACACTTTTATCATAACCTTCAAAACAGTTTCCATAAGCTAGTTGAGCATTTTGAATCAAGTTAAAAAAGGGCGTATCATCAAAAAGTGCAATGGTCAAAGAAGCCGATTTATTTGGGAAATAACCCGTTGGAGCAGCTACCGTTTTTAAAGTGATATTTAAGGTAATTTCCGCTGCATGATCACTGGTGTTGTTACCACGCATTGTAAAATCGACTCCCGTCCTTCCTACGTAATTGCCCAACTCATATTGAGTAATTCCCGGGAGCGTACTACCGGCTACATTCACCTTATAGATACGCTGTGTTTTGAGTTCTACCCAGAGTCTTAAGAATTGCTGTTTACTCCCGAAGGAAACGTCAACGATGTCATCCTTTCCGCCACAGATGGCATCATCTTGATCCCAAATTTTCAGGACAATCATCGCATAATCCTGATTAATATCAAAAACACTTTTCATGTTCCAGTTGGGCGTGATGTTGTTTCCCTCTTGGACGCTGAATGATTTATTGGCTTTGTTTTGAATGACGAGGCCTAAACTCGGATGATCCTGACCTTCGCCTTGTTCAATTTCAGCTTTATAATCCATTTTTTTGTTACACGGTGCGCCTTCATTGGGACCTTGAGTTGTTTTTAAACGAAGGATTGTGGTGGTCAAACTGCGGGTTGATTGCGCATTTAGATTTCCAAAACAAAGGAGATTGACAAAGATCAACAAGAAAAAATTGGCTTTCATGATAGTTATTTTTAATTAGATAATTCTACCAACAGACCAACTGGTTTCTGCTTTTTCCTGAAAAGGATTGTTAAAAAAAATATAAAATCTCCATACAAAAAGCCTTATCTTTCCTCCAGTAAAAAGCCCTTCAACCAGTAAAGCAAACAATCTATAAACCACCAAACAAACAATCAAATGAGTGAATTTCAGCAAGTTGTACAAGATGGCGCGAAGACCGTCGGCAAGCGTATCCGTAGGATTTTACTTTGGGTTTTACTGATTGCTATTCTAGGAGCAGGTGCTTATATTGGAGCCTGTAACCTGACGTATAGTAAAGGACAGCGCGCAGGCCTCTTGAATAAAGTATCCTATAAGGGTGTCGTCTGGAAAACCTACGAAGGGGAGCTTAATATGGGCAGTTTCGATACCGATGAAGTCTCCGGTGTCATTGGAAACACCTGGTCTTTTTCGGTTTGGAAAGATGATATTTACCAGCAATTGCAAGAATACCAAGGCCAGCAAGTAAAGCTTTATTATCGTCAAAAAATACACTTTCATAATCTTGCTTTTCAGCATTAA